>JBMTKL010000001.1:0-42604 GCA_049439405.1 Acholeplasmataceae bacterium
ATCATTTGTTATATTCTTAAAGTAATCTTTAATTCGTTTCATCGTCTTTAGTTAAAATAGGTTTATATGTGTTCTCTTGATGATAATCATAAAAACCTAAAAACTCTCCTTTTTCATTGTGTACACAAAAGGGTGTTTCACCCTTATATTGTCGTTCATCTAGTAGCATACCATGTTTCACTTTTGAAGCAATAAAATCTGAAACAGTAATTTTTGGGAAATGACTTAATAATTTTTCCAATGAGATTACATCTGCCACACCTATATCATCAAGTTTTTGAGCATCTTTTACATGAAATTTTCCTGATTGCGTTCTTTTTAAACTTGAAACAAATGCGTAGGTGTTTAATTTTGACGCTAAATCCACAGCAACGCTTCTAACATAAGTCCCTTTGCTTACTTGCAAAGATAAGGATAAATCTGGAGCTTCAAATGATAACACCTTATAGTTTTTAATTTCTACTGTACGTTTTTTTCTTTGGACAACTTTACCTTTTCTCGCTAAGTCAACAAGTTTTTGTCCATTCATTTTAATTGCTGAATACATTGGAGGTTCTTGTTCATATGACTCGAGTGTTTTCATTGCAACGTTGATGTCTTTCAATGTTGGGATATATTCACTTTCCCTAAGTATTTGACCAGTGATGTCATAGGTATCAGTATGGGAACCAAAAGTAAATACTGATTCATAAGTTTTATCATCATTTAAAAGGTAATCAGATAACTTCGTTGCTTTACCGATTAATATGATCAAAAGACCTGTAGCAAAAGGATCCAATGTTCCTGCATGACCTATTTTTTTTATACCTAATTTCTTTCTTAATTGTCTTATAACATCAAATGAAGTCATCTGGTTTTTTTTATCTATTAATAATATACCATCCATATATATACCATATTCAATAATTTATTAAACCTCATAAATAAAAAAGCACTTAAGTGCTTCATTATTATTTGAATTGACCTATCCAAGCTTCAACTTTTGCTTTAGGTTGATACCCTGATTGTCTGTCCACTTCTTCGCCATCTTTGTAAATAACGACAGTTGGAACGCTTCTAATACCTGCTTCAATCGATTGATCACGGAATTGATCAATATCAACTCTATAAAATGGAGTATCTGTCCATTCACCACTTAATTGTTCTAACACAGGTTTTAACATTTTACATGGTCCACACCATGTTGCATAATACTGAACGACGACAACACCCTGTTGTCCTACTACTTGTTCATATGCTTGACCTTCATATTCTTTCATTGGCGACACTCCTCATAAGATTTAACACTTTTATTATAATATGAAATGGCTTAATATTCAAGAAAAAAAAGATTATTTTAGCGTTAGCACGGTCACACCATTCAATCCTTCACCTTCTTGACCGAATCGATGTGATTTTATGTTAGGATGACCTTTAATGTATTGATAAACAGCCTTTCTGACAGCACCAGTTCCAAATCCATGAATGACCCTTAAAGACTCTTGATTTGATAAAACAGCTTGGTCAATTGCCTTTTCAAGTTCAGGTTTAACATCTTCAAATCTAAATCCGCGTAAGTCAATTTCATAAATGTACTGACTTCTTGGTTTAGAAATATGTGTTTTAGGTTGTGACTTAACCTCAATAGGTTTCTCGTTAGTCTTTGATAAATCATCTTTTGTAAAAATCATATTAAAATAACCAATTTGAACATCATAACGATTATTTTTCTTTGAAACGATAGTCCCTATTTGGTCGTATGAATCAATATAAACACTTTCACCAACGTCAAATGATATGTTTTTCACTTCTTTTTCAATCGTTAAAGTTTTTAATTGACCTTTAATTTTTGATGTAACAGGAAGAGACGTTGACTCATTTTTTAGTGTTTTAAGCATCGTTGAGACTTCATCAATTTTTTCATCTAATCGTTTGTTTTTTTCTTTTATGGCATCATTAACTGCATGTTTTTTGTAAATTTCAAACGACTCCTTTTCATTCATTTGGGTTTCTTTTTCTTGTTGTAATTGTTGTTGTTTTTTGAATACTTCTTTTTCTTGTTCAATTAATAAGAGTTCTTTTTTCTCTAATGCACGCAATAATTTTTCTGCATCACTTTGTGATGATTCATAAATGTATTTTGCATTACTTAAAACATCATCTGGAAGTCCTAAACGATGCGCAATATCAAATGCATGTGACTGTCCTGCAACACCCATGATGAGATGGTAAAGTGGTGATAACGTTTCTTCATCAAAAGCGACTGAAGCGAGGTCCATGTATTGTTTTATTGCAAATTCTTTTAACGTTTGATAATGTGTTGTGATCATAAGTAAGGCACCTTTTGAAAGATAAGCGTTGAGTAAGGATTTAGCAAGTGCAACACCCTCTTGAGGATCTGTTCCTGAACCAATCTCATCAATGAGTAACAGCGTATGGTCATCGACATCACTTAAATAACGTATATGCTTTGTAAGATGACCTGAAAAAGTAGATAAATTATGTGAGATTGATTGTGCATCTCCAATATCTGCAAATATATGATTGAATAACATGATTGTAGAATGTTCTTCAGCAGGTATAAAAAGACCTGATTGGGCGAGTAATTGAATTAAACCCACAGTTTTTAGAGATACTGTTTTACCGCCGGTATTAGGACCTGTAATAAATAAACCTTGGTTTTCTTTTTTTATGTCTATATTTATCGGTATCGCTTGTTCTTTTAATTGTGGATGTCTTGCTTGAACAAGATGTATCTCATGATTTGAAATGATTGGTCTTACACCGCGTATTTTATGTGTATATAATGCTTTGGCTTGAAAAATATCATAAATAAGTAATGTATCAATCGATATAAACAAATCATCTAAAAACGTGTAAATGTATTGCGTTAATTTCGCAAGGATCATTAATATTTCTTGTTTTTCCTCTTGTAAGAGGGTGTTTTTTTCTTCTCTTATGATGCGTGATTGAGCAGGCTCGATATAAACAGTTTGTTTAGATTGCGACATATCAATGACTGAACCTTTAACTTTACCTTTAAAAGCTTCATTCACGGCGATACATAAAGCATCATCTCTTGTAACAATCATGTGTTCGTTGAGAAATGTTGCATATGTTTTTAACGCTTGCTCTATACTGTGCTGATACCTTTGATCTACAACAGCTAATTTTTTACGTATTTTATTTAATGAATCTGATGCATGATCTTTAATCAAAAGATTCATATCAAATATTCTATTAAATTCATCACTTAATGTGTCAAAACTAGGAAGTGGATATTTCTCAAAAAATGGCAAATGATCGATATGTTTTAAGATATTCTTTTGATATTCATTGATTAACAGACTCAAATCAATGAGTTTTTTTATTGAAATCATTTCTTCTAAATCACAAACATGACCTTTTGAAATAAGCGATAATAAAGGTTTAATTTCGTAATGATGATTTATGGGTAGCTGGCCATAAGTGGTGTGCATTTTCATCATGTTATCTAAATCATTCCATAAGTCAATTAAAACATCATGTTGTTTTAAAATAGGCATGTCTAAAAGAGTTTGCTTTGCAAACGTACCTTTAGCATAAGAACTAAGTTGTTTTAGTTCTATATCAAATTCCAATATATTTTTGTCATATGACATTATTTTTTCACCTTAAAACGCCTATTTTATGCTATAATAGTAATATGAAACATTATTCTATGCAAGTCTCTGAACTTGATTTACAAAAATTAAATAAGATGTATGCGAATCTTTTAGTGAAAGATGATAATCAATATTTACTCTTTCATGCAAAACATATTGAAACGCATATTTTGGCATACACAAATGGAAAAGTCCTTCTTCAAGGTGACCAAGTTGATCAGGAAATCATTTTGATTAAGAAACATTTAGGATTAGAGGACTATGCCGCAATCGGTTCTGATGAAGTTGGAACAGGTGATGTTTTCGGTCCTATTGTTGTCTGTACAGCATATGTTGAGCCTTCTATGATGCCAATGCTCGATAGCCTTAATGTGAGAGATTCTAAGTTGATGACAGATAAAGTGATATTACAAATTGGATCAAAACTTGCCAAAGACATCCCGCATACTTTGCTTATTTTATCTCCAACTAAATATAACGAACTTTCAAAAAAATCTGTTAATCTTAATAAAATGAAGGCTTTGCTTCATAATCAAGCAATTATTAAAACAGCTGCGAAAGTTGATAAACAAGTCCCTGTGATTTTAGATCAATTTTGTCAACCTAATTTATATTTTAATTACTTATCTGAGGAAACGCTTGTTTACAGACAAATCAATTTTTACACGAAAGCTGAGTCTGTTCATATCTCTGTAGCAGTCGCATCAATTATCGCAAGATACGCATTTTTAGTGCGCATGGTTCAGTTATCTAAAAAATTCAAACTTCCACTCAAGAAAGGTGCTTCTGCACTTGTTGATGAACAAGTCAAAGAACTTATCGATCGTGGAGATCTTAAAAGACTTCATGAAGTCGCAAAAATGAATTTTAAAAATGTTACGAAACAACTAGAGGTTTAAGATACTCCTCAAATTCATTTGAAAGAGGAGCATGAAAAGTCATGGTTTCCTTTGTTCTTGGATGTACCAATGTTAATTCATAAGCATGAAGAAGCTGTCCAAAGGCTTCTTTTTTTATACCATAAGTTGGATCTCCAACAATAGGATATCCAATATAAGATAAATGGACACGAATTTGGTGTGTTCTTCCTGTTTCTAAGGACACATCAAGTAAAGAAAAATGCTCATAGAAGGTCTTTACTTGAACATGCGTGACGGATTTTCTACCATCTTGTACCACGGCCATTTGTTTTCTATTATTAGGATCTCTAGTAATAGGAAGATCAATCGTCACTGATTGTTTTTTAAACACTCCATGAACAAGTGCGTAATAGCGTCTATTGATTAGATGATGTTTTAATTGATTTGATAAAAACTCATGTGCATCATTGTTTTTTGCAATGACTAACAATCCTGTTGTATCTTTATCAATTCGATGAACAATACCGGGTCTAATCGTTCCATTAATAGACGATAGATGTTTGAGTTGATGCATTAACCCATGTACGAGTGTAGGTCCATGATACGTTGAAGAAGGATGCACTACTAATCCTTTAGGTTTGTTAATAACTGCAATATCATCATCTTCATAAACAATATCCAAATCCATATTGATTGGATAAATATCTAAAACAACATCTTCTGGAATGTTATATGTAATCATATCTTGAACTTTGAGGATATAACCGGCTTTTACTTTGGTATCATTGACTAGAACATGACTTTCACTAATCAGTTTTTTAATATAACTTCTTGAGTAGTCTTCAAAATATTCGACTAAAAACGTATCAAGTCTTACGCCAGCATCTTCAATAGGGATATTAATCATTTTCATGACGCGATCTCTTACGTTCTAAAAAAAGTATATCGATAAATAAAAAAATCATCGCAAGTGTTAAATACATGTCAGCAAAATTATTATAAAAATTTGATAATCCAACCCATTGAAGTGGATTATCTAAAAAAGGAAAATGCATAAAATCGATGACATAACCTAAAACAACGCGATCAATCGCATTTCCTAAGGTACCAGCAATGAGTAAAACAATCGACCATGAATAGATTTTTTTTGTTTTGAAATTAATGTCTAAAAACAAATATCCAAAAATTCCTAATGCAATAATGGTTACGATCATGAATAATAAACGTTGACCTTCAAGTAAACCAAACGATATACCAGTATTTTCAGCATAAGAAAACGCGAGTAATTGAGGAATCCAAGTCACTTCACTACCATCGTATAGACCTTTTGCTATATATTTAGTTGCCTGATCAAAGAGTATGAATACAGTGATCCATAAATAACCTTTTTTCATAATAAAGCTCCTAAAATGATTAATCCAAATATTAAAATAATTGAGTATACTAATACTCTTTCTACTTTAAACATGAACTCAAGATTGAGTGATTTCAGAGATGTATTCATTTGAGTAATATGTTTAATAAAAAAAGCATAGTAAACTCTTATGGATATAAAAACAAGCATCACCAACATCGCAATAATCATGTATTTTAATGCATCATAAATAAGTAGATTAACGAGTAAAAGTATAGGAATTAAAATAATAAAGATGGTATAGAATAAAGATAGACTCACACTTTTTAAAATCATAACAAATGTTACTTTTGTATTAAAACGTCTTTGTAAAGTTAAAAATCTTTGCCATTCATTAAGGAGGTAATTGATATATTTTTTCATTTGATTGTCTCCAAAAACGCAATGGCTTCATCAATCGTTTTGACAGGGATAACTTTTTGGGTATCAACTTGCTCTAAAATAGACAGTTGATCAAAAGGAATGATTAAGTAATCCACATGATCATAAACAGTGACATATTTTTGATAAAGCCCACCGATGCGTCCTATACGACCATCCATTTCAATGGTACCCGTCCCTGCAATCGTGATATCAAAGGTGTATTCCATTAATGTCGCATAAATGGATAAAGTCATCATCATACCGCTTGATGGTCCACCAATGAATGAATCCAAACCCTTTAGATCAATAGACGGTGATACTATGTTGAGCTGAAACATTGGATACACATATAGTGGAATATCTTCAATGTTTCTTTCATATGTTATTGTCAGCACTTGCTCATTTCTAATCAAATCAATAACCAATATGTCATCACGAAAGAATTCAACTAATGATGTGGTTTCAGTTAAAGGTAATCCGTTTATGCTAATAATAACATCACCAATCTGTAAATCAATGGCACGATTAGGTCTCGAAATTAAACTATATCCTTTAAATTGATAATCAATGGTTTGGTTTGCCTTTTTATATGCAGTAATCACCGATAGATGATAGGCGCTTTCTTTTTGAATTTGTCCTACTTTATACATATCGAGTTGTGATAATGAGGCTTCATATGCTGAAATTGGTGCAATTGTTGCATCTTTATCATATGATAAAATTGTACGTTGGAAATATGTAAGAGGTTCATAGTTAATCACATAAATGGTTTGCATAGATGAAGTTGTCAATCCATCAATAGTAAAAATACGTGATGTGTTTTGAATATTACCAGGTAAAATCACAGATTCTTGTGTAGGATATACTAAAATAAGTACAACATATATCCAAGTAAAACTAAACCCTATCATCCATTTTTTAAATGCATTAGACATGTATAGATGACCAATCGATTTGTCTTAGTGAAACATTCGTATGGGTTAACATTTTCATCAAAGCGTGATGGAAATCTTTATCTTCGTCTTTATTTGAAACATAAATGATTTCGGTAATACCGGATTGAATAATGAGTTTTGTACACTCATGACATGGAAATAGAGTCACATAAATTCTACATCCTTTGACATCTCTTGTGGCATTTAAAATGGCATTTGCTTCTGCATGAACTACATAAGGATATTTTGTTTCATGAAATGAACCTTCAGATTGCCAAGGAAAGTCATCATCAGATATTCCTTTAGGGAATCCATTATATCCAATACCTACAATTTCATGATCTGGTGTTACGATACACGCACCAACTTGAGTGCTAGGATCTTTACTACGAAGTGATGATAATTTTGCAATACCCATAAAATAAGTATCCCATGAAATATAATCTTTACGTTTCATTTTCTCTCGTCTTCTGTTGCTAATCCTAAATTCACATGACAATATCCATTTGGATTTTTGTCTAAATAATCTTGATGATAAGCTTCAGCTAAAACGTAATCTTTGGCCAATTTCACGTCAGTTTGGACTTTTTCATAATCATCTTTAAAGTAATGTTTCATAAAACTAATGATGGTTTCTTTTTCTGACACATCATGATAATAAATGCCTGTGCGATATTGTCTACCAACATCATTACCTTGTCTAAATTTTGAAAAAGGATTACATATTCTAAATAAATGTTCACAAATCATCGGAATATCTAATAACGTTTCATCATATGTGAGTTCACATGCTTCTGCATGTGTAGCAGTACCTCTGCACACAGCTTCATACGTTGGGTGATCCGTATTACCGTCAATGTAGCCAACGGATGAATCTATGATGCCTTTGAGTTGTTTAAAATATGCTTCTACTCCCCAAAAACATCCACCTGCTACGACTATTTTTTTCATTTTTTCACCTCTAAATGAATGTCTTCTAATTGTTCATCATCAACAAGTGATGGTGCATCCATCATGACATCTCTTGCTGATTGTGTTTTTGGAAACGCAATCACATCTTTAATGTTATCACGATGGGTCATTAACATGACCAAACGATCTAACCCCAACGCAATCCCACCATGTGGTGGCGTACCATAGGTTAACGCTTCAGTAAAAAAACCAAAACGCTCTTGTATCATTTCTGGACTCATTCCAAGTGTTTCAAACATTTTTTGTTGTACATCTTGTTGATGAATTCGGATAGATCCACCACCAAGCTCATACCCATTTAATACAATGTCATAAGCATTTGCTTTTGCTTCTAAAGGATTGTTTTCCATGTCACTTACATTTCTAGGTGCTGTGAATGGATGATGTTTTGCGTAATAACGTCCTTCTTCTTCATCATATTCAAAAAGAGGAAAGTCAACAATCCATAAAAATTCATACGTATTTGGGTTTGTTAAGTTAAACATTTTTGCTAATTCATTTCTTACTGCACCAAGTGGTTCGAATACTTGTGCATCCAATCCAACTGCAAGTAATAAAGTCTCATTTACTTTTAGATTAAGTTGTGTTTTCATGTCATCTGGAATGTGTTTGTTTAAAGATCCACTATACGCAACCCCATCAAATTTGAGTGATGCTAAAATGTGACCACCATGTTTTTTGTAAGTCTCAGTAAGTGTATCGATCTGTTTTCTACCTAATGATTCTGAAACGACAATATAGGCTGAAGAAGATCCTTCTAAAAGTGGTGAAGGTAAAGCCTTGATGTCTTCAGGGAGCTGTTTAAATGTTAAAGCAAATCTCACATCAGGTTTATCTGAACCATAACTTCTAATTGCTTCCTCATAAGGTATACGTCTAAAAGGTGTTTTTACATCGACATCTAAAACTTTTTTAAAAGTATACTTAAGGACGTCTTCAATCATTTCAATGATTTCTTCTTGATCAACAAAAGATGCTTCTATATCTAACTGTGTAAATTCTAATTGTCTGTCAGCTCTTAAGTCTTCATCTCTAAAACATTTTGCGACTTGGAAGTATTTCTCCAAACCAGCAACCATATAGAGTTGTTTAAATATTTGAGGTGATTGAGGTAGTGCATAAAATGCTCCCTCATAGAGTCTTGAAGGAACTAAAAAATCTCTTGCACCCTCTGGTGTTGATTTTCCCAAAATTGGCGTTTCTAACTCATAAAATCCATGATGGATTAAACGTTCTCTAAAGGCATGTGTAATGTGACTACGCATCATCAAGGTTTTTTGCATTTCAGGACGTCTTAAATCTAAATAACGATATTTTAATCTAGTATCTTCTAATGCATCAGTTTGGTCAGAAATTTGAATTGGTGGTGTTTTACTTGTGTTAATGATCGATAGTGCCATTACCTCTACTTCGATATCACCAGTCGGCATTGTAGAGTTTTTGCTTTGCCTTTCAATGACTTTACCCTCAATATGAATCACGAATTCACTTCTTAAAGTCTCTGCAATAGGGTAATCTTTATGCTCTTGACTCAAAGTTAATTGTGTAATACCAAAGCGATCTCGCAAATCGATAAAAATCAAGCCTCCCATTCGTCTTGATTTTGATACCCAACCTCTTAGTTGAACTGTTTCATTGATATGTGATAATCTTAATTCACCGTTATTGTGGGTGATTTTCATAATGATGCTCCTTATTATTTCTTTATGTATGTATTAATGTCTTGTTTAGGAATAGTTATTTGTTCAAAAGCTATGAGATTCTTGATGGTAACCGTATTGTTTTTTACTTCATCTTCACCAATGATGATTGCATGTGTTGCACCTAATTGAGATGCCTGTTTTAATTGCGACTTCATGGATTTATAAGCAAAATCATAAAATACATTGAATCCTTGTGCTCTAAATTGAGTCAATAGCTCATATGCATACGGAAATATTTTTTCATCTTGAGTAATGATCATGATATCAACTTGATTGCTTGGATCAGAAGTATCCATTGCTAGAAGTAAACGTTCCATCCCGAAAGCAAATCCTATGCCAGAAATATCTGGTCCACCGAGTTCTTTGACTAAATGATCATATCGACCACCACCACCGAGTGCATTTTGAGACCCTAAACCCTCAACATCTGCTTGAATTTCAAACACGATGTGTGCATAATAATCTAATCCACGAACAAGTGTATGATCTAGTTCTACGTTTACTTGATTTGCTTTCAGCAACATCATTACAGCATCTAAATAAGAAGCTTCTTCAGGTGTTAAAAAAGCATAAATATTAGGGGCTTGTGAAATATATGTTTGGTCTTCTTTTTGTTTTGAATCTAATATTCTTAGTGGATTTTTTTCTAGTCTTAGTTGTGATTCTTTAGAAAGAGAATCCTTGAGAGGTAAAAAATATGATACTAAGGCGGTGGTATACTTTGCTCTTGTTTCAGTTGTACCAATATAGTTCATTTTTATGGTAACGTTTGGAATATTTAGACCTTGAATGAGTTCATAAGCTAAAATCATGACGTCAGCATCTAACGATGGATGGGCATCTCCAATGACTTCAACACCAAACTGATAAAATTCTCTAAATCGTCCTTTTTGTGGTCTTTCATATCGATAATTAGGACCCATATAATATAACGGCAACACGTGTCCTGGTTGAATCAGTTTATTTTCAATAACACTCCTAATCACGCCAGCAGTGCCTTCAGGTTTCAATGTAAGCATACGGTCACCACGGTCTTTAAAGTCATAAGTTTCTTTATTGACCATATCTGATTGTTCACTTTGACGATGAAACACATCATACGATTCAAAAACAGGTGTTCTTACGTATGAATAATGGTACTTTTTCATCAATGCATGAATATGAGATTCTAATGTGGTCCAAAGATGACTTTCTTTAGGGGTGACATCATAAGTTCCTTTAGGTTTTTGAAACATATTTATCCTTCCATTTCCACCAATATTGTTACTGGTCCATCATTATCATATTGAACATTCATGTGTTCTCCAAATTGACCAGATTCAGTATGGATTTCTTTATTAAGAGTATTTACGAGAGCATCAAAGATCGGTTTAGCTTGCTCAGTTTTGGCTGCATCAATCCAAGAAGGACGATTCGACCCTTTTGTATTGCCATATAAAGTAAATTGAGATACTAAAAGTATTGACCCCTCAACTTGCTTAACATTCAAATTCATAATCCCTTGTTGATCATCAAATATTCGAAGTTTCAAAATTTTATTTGCTAATTTATCGATGATATCTAATGTATCTGAATGCGTAATTCCTACATAGCAAAGTAAACCATGATCAATATGAGCAATACTCTGAGCTTTTACTGTGACAGTTGCGTCTTTGACTCTTTGAATTACTAATTTCATGTAATATCTCTTTCAACGTTGTAAATATCTTTAACTTTTCTTAAATTCACCATAACAGATTGTACATCTTCAAGTGCATTGACCATGATTCGCATATGAATGAAAGAGTCAATACTATTATTATGATTGATCTTTACTTCTGCTATCACGACACCTGAAGCATTAACATTTGAAACAACTTCTGGAAGTATTTGAGGTTTATACATCGATGATATTTTAATCCAAACAGGATATTTTCTTGTGATTTTATCTGCCCAATTTACTTCTATGAATCTTTTTTTATCAAGTGTTTGAATATTTGGACAGAATGTTGCATGAACTACAATACCACTAGTTTTTGAAACAAAACCAATAATATCATCACCAGGAATTGGTGAGCAACAATTAGCAAGCTTGATTTGTGGTTTCTTTAAGCCTTCAACAACAAGTCCAGTTTCAGAATGTGTGACGAGTTGTCTTGAAGCTTTTTCCATTTGTCTTTCCAAGTATACATTCGTATCTGGAGATATCCCTAATATTTTACTGACAACGGTTTTAACACTGATTAACCCTTTTCCAATTTCTAAATAAAGTTCTTCAAGTGTAGTTACTAAATTTTTCACAAAATGTTTCTTTGCAAACTTATCATCGATGGTTGTCTGAATTTTTTGTGCTGAAAGTTCTCTTTCAAGCATTTCTTTACCATTTGAAATAAAGTCGTCACGATTAAGCTTATTTAAAAATGAACGAATTTTATGTTTTGCATGTGAAGACTTAACAATTTTGAGCCAATCTTCACTAGGCCCAAGTGATTGTTTGTTCGTTTTAATACTTACAATATCACCTGTTTTGAGCTCATAATCTAGTGTCACAATGCGATTATTCACTGTTGCACCAACCATTTTATGACCAACATCTGTGTGAATACGGTAAGCAAAATCAATCGGTGATGCACCTTTAGGAAGTTCTATGACTTCACTTTGTGGTGTGAAAACATAAACATTTGCTTCTAGGATGTCACCTTTAACCGTCTCAACAAATGCTTCAGCATTACTTACACTTTCATCTTCATCATTTGATAGCTTCATTAAATCGCCGTACCATTTAAGTTTTTGTGCGATTTCGAATTGTTCACGGTCTTTAGAGTACGCTTTGTTTTCTTTATAAGCCCAATGTGCTGCAATCCCATATTCAGCAACTTCATCCATTTCTTTGGTTCTTATTTGAACTTCAAAAAGTGTACCGTCTTCTGATAATAAGGTTGTATGTAAAGACTGATACATATTGGGTTTAGGAACAGATATATAATCCTTAAATCGTCTTGGAATGGGTGTGTAATGTGAGTGAATCATCCCTAAAACTTGATAGCAAGACTCAATTTTAGGCACAATGATTCTGATGGCTAACAAATCATATATATCTTCAAATGCTCTTTGATCTCTAACCATCTTTTTATAAATTGAATAAATATTTTTAATACGTCCTTTAATGACATACTCAGACATTGCACCTCCGCTAAGCAATTCTTTAATATCAACGATGATGCTTTCTATGGATTGTTCTCTTTCATCCCGTTTCATTTTAATTAAATTCGCAACGCGATAATACATGGTTGCATCAGTATATCTTAAAGAAATGTCTTCTAGCTCAGCTTTTATTTTGAAAATACCAAGTCTGTGAGCAATTGGAGCATAAATGTCCAAAGTTTCTCTAGCGATAATAAATTGTTTTTCTGCCGTCATACTATCTAATGTCCGCACGTTATGTAATCGATCTGCAATTTTAATTAAGACAACTCGAATATCTTTTGCCATCGCTAATAACATTTTTTGTACATTATCAGCTTGGGTCACAACAGTTTTAAATGATAATTTACTTAATTTCGTGACGCCATCAACCAATTCTCTAACGTCTTTCCCAAAATTGTTCTCGACATCATCTAAAGTATAACTGGTGTCTTCAACAACATCATGAAGTAATGCAGCGATGATGGTTTGTGGTCCTGCATGTAAATCTGCTAAAATAATGCCCACCTCAACTGGATGGGTAATATAAGGTTCTCCTGAACGTCTTTTTTGACCTTCATGATATTTTTTTGCAATCTCAAAAGCATGATACATACGATCAATATTGTCTTTGTTTTGGATATAATTAGAAAAAGACTCTTTTAATTTTACAAATAATGGATCCATAAATAATGATTAATAATGCATCAATGACAATACATTATAGCCTTCTAATTTTTTTCTTCCATGTAGTTCTTCTAATTCAATAATACAAGCAATACCAACAACTTTAGCCCCACGAGATTCAATAAGCTTTATAGACGCTTCCAGCGTACCACCTGTTGCGAGTAAATCATCGACAATCAGTACACGATCACCTAATTTGACCGCGTCATCATGCATCGATAATGAATTGCTGCCATATTCTAACTCATAAGAGTAAGTGACTGCTTTTCTAGGCAATTTTCCTGGTTTACGAATAGGTACAAAACCTGCATTTAAGACATAAGCAATAGGCGTTCCAAAAATAAATCCTCTTGCTTCTGGTCCGCAAATCACATTAGCTTGTTGTGTTTTAGCAAAATCAACGATTTGATTGATAGAATACGCAAATGCATCTGCATCACTTAATAAAGGTGTTATATCTCTAAATAAAATTCCTTTTTTAGGAAAATCGGGTACATTTGCAACATAATCTTTTAAATTCATAATGACATCCTTTTTTTAATCCATAAATGTTGTTTCTATTTTAACGTAAAATCGCTATATTTACAAGTAAACCAAAAATAAAAGGCGATTGATTTTCGCCTATTAATTATCAATTGAAATTAATACAGGTATCTTTAATTGATTTCGTTTGGTTTATTGATAAATGAATCGACTGACTTCATTTCTTACATCACGTTTAAAATCATTCCAATTAATGTATTTTCCTGATAAATGTTTTTTAGAAACCTCAATAAATTTCTCTTTGATTTCAACAAGTAGTTGTTCAGATGCTTGAATATATACAAATCCTTTTGTAACAATTTCAACTTTACCAATAATTTTTTTAGTTCTAGGATTAATATGTGCAACAATGAGTAACGTACCATCTTCGGCTAGCAACTCCCTGTCTTTCATGACAAAGTCATTCACATCTCCTATCGAAGTACCATCAATGAGTATTTCTCCAACTTTAATGTCTTGAAGTCCAATATACATATCTTTATCTTTGAAATTCACAACATCGCCATTATCTAAAAGTAAAACTTGGTCTTCTTTATAGCCTAACGACATGGCAAGCTTTCTCAGTCCATATTGATGCCTATATTCACCAATCGTTGGAATAATATAATCTGGTTTAAATAATTGAATCATCATTTTAAGTTCTTCTGATGATGCATGGTTATAAGATAACATCTTTTTATCAACAGGAATAATGGTAGCTTCAGTACGATATAAAATATCCAATGTTCTTGCTGCCATTTTTTCAGTACCTGGCACTGGAGCAGTAAGTAATAAGACCGTGTCATTATCTTCAATGTGAATCAATCGATCTTGTTTTTTGCACATTCTTTGTAACATGTAAAAAGGTTCATGTCTTGATCCGGTGACTATAGCCACAATATCGTCATCGTTATTTTTATTTGCATCATCGATAAAACGTAGTTTGATCAGTTTTTCTTTAGGGATGTTAATATAGCCATCAGAAATTGCGATATCTACAATCCTTTGAGCCCGACGTCCAATAATCGCGATTCTTTTTTTGTGTGCTAAGCAAATATCGATGACTTGTTGAATTTTATGTAAATCTGAAGAAAATACGGAAACAATGATGCGATGCGATGCATTTGTAAAAACACGATGTATGTTATTTTGTAATTCTTCGCTTAATCCACCAGAAACATGCATATTTGATCCAATAGACTCAATTAATAGTGCCAGCACGTTCTTTTCAGCAATTTCATTAATCTTTTTAAAATTCGTTTGATAACGAGGATTACCACTTTGTTCTAATGTAAAATCACTTGTATAAACAATGACACCTTGAAGAGTATGAATCGCAATCCCAATGGATTCTGGGATGTTATGTGTCGTATTAAAAAACGTAAATCTCACACTACCAAATTTAACGATTGAGTGCTCATGAATCGTATTTAACGTTAATGTTTCTAAATCAAAGTTCTCTTCTTGCAATCGATCTTTAACAACTTGCATTGTAAATTTAGTTGCATAAACTGGAACATTCAACTCTTTAAGTATATGTGGAAGTGCTCCAATATGGTCTTCGTGTGCATGCGATAAAAAAATACCTTTGATGCGCTGTTGTGCACGTATTAAAATTCTAAAATCCGGAATGATCTCATCAACACCAAAAAGTTCTTGTGAGGGATATTTAATTCCTGCATCTAAAATGTATAAATTGTTTTCGATTTCAAGAACGTACATATTTTTACCGTTCTCACTTAAACCACCTAATCCAAAAAAGCGAATATTTGACATATTTTTACCTTGTATCGTTTTATTTAATTTTATTATATCATAGTTTAAGAAATGCTCGTTAGCGATGACTAATATATGGTAAAATAAATGTAGGTGATATGATGAAATATCCAAACAACAAAAAAACATATGTTCAAAAAAGTGTGCATTCAAAATTAGGGATGACCCTTGAAGAAGACATCAATCAAACAAATACATATTACTTGCAACAAGGCATTGCCAATATCCATAAAAAACCAACACCAGTTCAAGTCGTTTCTGTAAATTATCCTGCAAGAAATAAAGCGAAAATTACAGAAGCTTATTATAAAACGCCCTCAACAACAGACTATAATGGTCTTTATAAAGGACGTTATATTGATTTTGATTGTAAAGAAACTAAGAACAAGACATCACTGCCACTTTCAAATATCCACATCCATCAGCAACAGCATTTAAAAGATATTCATGACAAAGGTGGTCTTGCATTTTTGATTGTGCATTTTAAACAGCAAAATCGATACTTTCTCATGCCTTATACATCATTAGATCCATATTTTAACGGTTCAATGAATAGAAAATCCATCCCATTTGATGCTTTCTTAAAATATGGTTATGAAATCCCTTTTACATATCAACCACGTTTAGACTACTTGAAAATTATTGATACATTGTTGAAGTCTTAAGGATTCTTTGATAGATCACAACACCAATACCATATGATATAAATAATGTTGATGCGATATATATGAGATTATAGCTGATACTATAAAAAACGACATTATTATCAAACAATTCAAATATTTGAGTCGCTATATTAGGTTCAATATTACCAGCTTCCACTTCTGATGTTGCATAAGCTATTGAACTTGACCATAATATGACACCGGATAAACTTGATGACACTAATCTAACAAAACTCACAAATGCAAATGCTTGGAACATTTTTAATGCTGTCATTTCAAATGGTGTTTTAAATAATCCTGATAAACCAAATGCCATAAATGGAATGGCATAATCGAGTAGGAATAAACTTACAATTTTTAACAATGTCCAAGATTCTCCAGTCCAACTTTCAAGCGTAATACGTAACGTGTCCAAATAAACAATATAATCGGCACCAAAATTGTAAAGTGCATAAATAAAACCACCTAATAGTCCGTATTTTAAACCAAATATCAGACCAATGAAAACAAGCGGAATCATTGAGATTCCAAAAAACTTCCCACCAAAAGGCATACTTGCATTTAACCCAGGTATACTTGATGTGATCACATCGACAATGATCGCGATGGCAACTAAAATTGCAGTGGTAACTACTGCTTTAACATTTGGATTTTTCATTTCTACCTCCTAAAATAAAAAAGTTTCTATGGCAACATAGAAATGGGTTCACATATGAACTCACTATCCCATGCTGGCATTATCCAGTCCGGTACTCGGGTCGAATATTTCCTCTCAGCCTTTCGGCTCCCCGTAGTGATATAGTCAACTTTAACATACTTTGTATATTAAAATCAATACATTTGAAAATGATGACATAGTAATTTATAATATTTTCTTGTAATTTTTAATAATTTATAGTATAATTATTATGTGAAAGGAGAATTATATGTCATTTACATGGTTTAATGAAAAACCTAAAGAAGTAATCGTCACACTAGCTTCAGGTAATATTACATTGAATAAACAAGGTTCAATGTGTTTTGAACACGCATACAATGTTTTACTAGGCGTTGATCATACGTCGCATCGTATAGCAATTAAGCCATTGGATAAAGATGAATCCATGAGCCAGTTATATCCTGATAATAAGAAATACAAAATTACAGTTCGATCATCCTATGCACGGATTACAAATAAGGCATTTATGGAAGAAATCTCATCTTTAACGGGTTTAAATTTAGAAGTCACACCTGTAAAATTCCCTGCAACATGGAATGAGAAAGAACAGATGCTAATTATTGATCTTAAAGGAGGTGCAGCATCATGATAGAATTTACAAGCGAAGTTTTAATTTGGTTTTGGTTAGGTGTATTCATTATTTCGATTATTCTAGAGGCTGCTACGGTTGATTTTGTCGCCCTTTGGTTTGCAGTCGCTGCGTTGCCATCATTTATTTTATCACTTGTTGGTGCTCCGCTATGGTTACAAGTGATTATATTTTTGTTGGTTGCCATTCTTCTATTGGCATTTACAAGACCTTACATGGTTAAATATTTTAAAACAAATAGAACAAAGACAAATGTTCATGCAGCCATTGGCAAAATTGCAGTTGTAACTGAAGAAATCACACCTAATCAAATTGGATCAGTGAAACTTAGAGGGATTAGTTGGTCTGCCATTTCTAATTATCCAATTAAAAAAAATGCGGAAGTTCGCATTTTAGACATTGAAGGTGTAAAATTAATTGTAGAACCTATTGAATAAAAAAATTCTAGCATAAAAAAAGGAGAGTAAAACATGCCAGGAGTAGCAATTATTATTGTTGTCGTTGTCATCATTGTTTTAATTGTTTCAAGCTTTAGACTTGTCACACAAACAAACATGTATGTCATCGAACGTTTAGGTGGTTATTCAACCACATGGGATACGGGAATTCATATTTTAATTCCATTTGTTGATCGTGTAGTATCACAAGTATCTATGAAAGAACAGGTGCGAGATTTTCCACCTCAACCCGTGATTACTAAAGATAACTTAACGATGCAAATTGATGCCGTTGTCTTCTTCCAAGTCACAGATCCAAAACTTTACGCATATGGTGTTAATAACCCAATTGCAGCCATTGAAAATTTATCTGCAACGACATTGCGTAATATTATTGGTGATTTAGATTTAGATCAAACATTGACATCACGTGATTTAATTAACACGAAAATGCGTGAAATTTTAGATGAGGCAACTGATGCATGGGGTATTAAAGTGAATCGTGTTGAAGTTAAAAACATTATTCCACCTAAAGATATTCGTGAAGCCTTAGAAAAACAACTTAGAGCAGAACGTGAAAAACGTGAAAGTATCTTAGTTGCTGAAGGGGAAAAAAGAGCTCAAATTCTTCGTGCTGAAGGGGATGCTGAATCCGTTATCTTAAGAGCGAATGCAGCTAAACAAGAACGAATTTTAGAAGCTGAAGGTGAAGCTGAAGCTATTTTCAAACTTAAAGAAGCTGAAGCAACAGGTATTAAACTCATCAAAGATTCCAAAGCTGATGATGCTGTTCTCAAAATTAAGAGTTTTGAAGCACTTGCAAAAGTTGCTGACGGACAATCCACAAAAATTATTGTCCCATCGAACTTAATGGATTTATCTTCTGTTGTTCTTGCTGCTAAAGAAATTGCAACAGGAAAAGAACCAGCAAAAAAATAAACTAAAAAAAAAGCACCGAAAGGTGCTTTTAATTTGTAATAATATCATAAATTAAAGTAATGTCTTGGGCTTTTTCAGTAAATGTATAGGCATTTTTCATGAGTGCCATGGCTTCTTCAATCCCTTTATCTTGAACATTTAAGGTCGCTAATATATCGCCTTTTTCTACTTTTTCGCCTACCTTATACTTCAATACAATACCAACTGAATGATCAACCTCATCGGTTTTGACTTTTCTGCCTGCGCCGAGTGCCATACCTGCTTGACCAACTTTCAATGCATCAATATGTTTAATGTAACCTGAGGATTCACTGATGACATGAACAGTTTTTTTAGCAATACGACTGCTCATGTTTAGTAATTGCTCCCCATCTCCTCCTTGATCTTCTACCATACGCTTCAAATATGGGAATGCAACACCTTTATGAAGTACAAGCATTACAGCATCATAAGCAATATCTTCATTCTCAAAAATATTTGCTGCAACGAGTAATTGTGCTGATAACATTGAAACAATGACATTAAGATCATCAGGTCCTTTACCTAAAAGTGTCTCAACAGCTTCAAAAACCTCATGTGCATTTCCAACATAGTGTCCTAAAGGTTCACTCATATTTGTCAGAACAGCAATTACTTTTTTACCTGCTTTATGACCAATATTAACCATCAAGGTTGCTAACTTTCTAGCACTATCCAGATCTTTCATGAAAGCACCATCGCCAACTTTGACATCTAATACAATCACATCTGCTCCTGATGCGAGTTTTTTGCTCATAATCGATGATGCAATTAATGGCATACTGTCAACAGTTGCTGTTACATCACGGAGTGCATAAAGCTTTTTATCTGCAGGTGCAACATCACCTGATTGACCAATGATTGAAATGTCATGTGTGTTCACTTGATGTTTAAACGCTTCTTCACTCATGACGACTTTAAACCCAGGTATGCTTTCTAATTTATCTAACGTACCACCAGTATGTCCAAGTCCACGGCCACTCATCTTAGCGAGCTTTAAACCAAAATGTGCCATTAAAGGTGCGATAATCAAAGAGGTTTTATCACCAACACCTCCTGTAGAGTGTTTATCAACTTTAATGCCTTCTATATCTGATAAGTCAATCACATCACCTGAATCTCTCATGGCTAAAGCTAAATGTGTTGATTCTTCATCATTCATTCCATTGAGTAAAATAGCCATGGTCATGGCACTCATTTGATAATCTGGAATTGACCCGTTGGTATATCCTTGAATCATGAAGCGAATCATTGCTTCATCTAATGTTTTTTTCTCTTTTTTGAGTTGTATTAATTGTGTCATTGTCATAGTATCACCGCTTCTATTGTAACATAAAATTCACTTATGGTATACTTCTATTTGGTGAAACTATGATACTAAAAGTAATGAGACATTCTTTAACAAACCTTAATGAATCACAGAGAATTCAAGGTCAAATTGACATTCCATTATCTGCGAATGGTGAACAATTAGCACATCAGATATGGAAAGCTATTGATGTGGGTCCAATAGATTATATTGTTTCTTCACCATTACTTAGAGCAACTCAAACTGCTATGATAGCATCCAAATATTTAAACTATAAAAAGCCTATTGTTACGTTGCAACTTTTCATTGAACGAAACTTTGGCATACTAGATTATCAACCGATTGAAACATCGAGACCTTTGTTAAAGCATCCTAAAAATATCGAAGGGTTTGAACACAATGATGCATTTGAATCGAGAATTACAGAAGGACTAAATATATTACACAAATATTACTCGTTTTTTGTCACTCGCGCGTCATCAAGGCACTTCTTCAAATCAGCTCAAATATAGAAGCCAGTTACAGGACAACGAAAATTGACCATGAAAGTATATTAGAATTTAATTTTGATGGGAACACCTTAACATTCATAAAAACAATAAAAAAGAACACGTAATGTGTTCTTTTATTTTACTTGATTAATTTGATTTTTTACTAGGTCGGCAAGATCACCACTCGACATGTTTTTATATTGCTCATAAGGGATTGGTGGCATAAAATAAACATGTTTATCCGTATGAAAAAATGGCATTCTTTTTCTTACTTGAGTGTTACCCATAATGCGTACAGGTACAATCGCTGCCTGAGATTTCGTTGCAATTTTTAGTGAGCCTGCTTTGAGTTCACCAAGGCTTTCTTCATGCTTATATTTTGTTCCTCCTTCCGGAAAAACAATCATCGCATGTTCAGATTTTACTCTCTTAATGGCATCGATTAAACGTTTTACTGTATCACGATCATTATCTCTATCAACCATGAAACATCCCATAGCTTTTAGCCAACCACCCACGACTGGTATTTTATATAACGATTTTTTAGGTGTAAATGCAAGTGGTCTTTTTATTATGCTTAATAAAATGAATGCATCTGTGTATGATTTATGTGTAGAATAAAATACAGTTTCACCTTCAACTGGTATATTTTCCAAACCATGATAAATAGGTCTAAGTCTAGCAATAAAGCGATTAACAGTGTTCCCCATTGATCTTGTTGTGTAGGTGAAAAACTTATTTTTCGGTCCTGTGAGTCTATAAAAAGGTGTAAAGATTTGAAAAATCATCAACAACATAAAAACAGTAACAAATTGAGCGAGCATAATCCACACTGGAATTAAAAAAGTATTGTCAACGAGACTTGTCATTGTAAATACAAATCCTACATATATAATGATATAAAATAAAGTAAACATATTTTCTATTTCCTTTCATATTTGGTTAATATCAGTTGAGGTTTTATTTGGTATTCACTCAATTTAAAATGTTTTAATGAATACTTTGGAAAATGTGTATCACCATCATACCGATTTAAAATATATGTAATATACAATACATCTGCATATTTCAATGCAATGTCATAAATCTTTGCACCACCTAAAACAAAGATGTCCCCATGATAACTTTTTAGAAATTGTTCAACATCATCAATAATGATTCCATGATGAATGGTTGACATCGATTTTGATGCAACATATACTTCTTCGTAAGGAAGATTTCCACTAGGAAAATAGGACATCATGGAATCATAAGTTTCTTTACCCATCAGTACTTTTTTACCTCGAGTAATTCGGTTAAAATACTTTAAATCTTCAGGATAATGCCATGGTAATTTGTTTTTTAATCCTATGACACGATTTTCATCCATAGCCCATATCAAAGCTATCATACTGCTACTTTTCCTTGAATTCGTGGATGTGATTGATACTCTAATACTTTAATATCATCAAAAGTAAAATCTTCAAGATGTTTTATGTTTGGATTAAGCCATAATTTTGGAAGAGGCATAGGTTTTCTTGACAGTTGTAATTGAACTTGTTCAAGGTGATTATGATAAATATGTGCATCACCAATTGTATGTACAAATTCTCCAACATCATAACCAGTTACATGAGCAACCATTGCGAGCAGTAAAGCATAGGAAGCGATATTAAATGGAATACCTAAAAACACATCACCACTTCTTTGATAGAGTTGAAGTGATAATTGATTATTGTTTATATAAAATTGTATTAACGTGTGGCACGGTGGTAAAGCCATATCTGAAATCTCAGCTGGATTCCAAGCAGACAAAATCATCCGCCTCGAATCTGGTCGATGTTTGATTAAATCTAATATGTAGCTTAATTGGTCTACACCGTTAAAATTTCTCCACTGTGCACCATATACAGGACCTAAATCACCATGTTTTTCGGCAAAAGACGTATCAGACTTAATTTTTTCAGCAAATTCTTTGATTGTTTCACCTTGAAAATCATCACTTTTTTTATAAGTTTCATAAGGCCAATCATTCCAGATATTAACATCATGATCCACTAAATATTTTATATTGGTATCACCTTTGATAAACCATAGCAATTCATGAATAATCGCTTTATAATATACTTTTTTTGTGGTGACAAGTGGAAATCCATCTTTAAGTGGGAAACGCATTTGATAACCGAAAAGAGACCGTGTCCCAGTTCCGGTACGGTCTTCTTTATCTTTACCTTGTTTTAATATTGTTTCTATGAGTTCAAGATACTTTTTCATTGGGTCGCCAATCTATAAAGATCATCTGTATAAATGATTGTTGCAGTAATTAAATGATCAATATTAATGAACTCTTCTGGTTGATGTATATTTGATGGTGTATTCAAAAAATGTGCTCCAAATGCAACAACATTTGGCATTGCTCTAGCAAATGTACCTCCACCTATGGAGAATGGTTTTGAATCGGTATCACCAGTATGTTCTTGATACACGCTAAGTAAAGTTTGTACTAATGGGCTTTTTGGATTATTATAAATAATCGCTTTATGATGATCAACACTTACATAAGTGTCCCCGAAACATTGCTTAATTTGATTGACAACATCCTCAAATTCAATACCAAAAGGATAACGATAGTTTAAATAAATGAGTGCTTCACCATGCTCAATATTAATTACACCAACATTAGCAGTCGTTGGTCCCATTTCTTCATCTTCATGATATATATTCATTTTTTTACCATACAAATCATCATATAAAAACTTATTATACTTTAAAGTAAATGTAGATTGCTCATGATCGATTAAAAACTTCATCATCAAATCAATTGCATTCACACCTTCGTGTGGAAGTGAACCATGAGCACTTTTACCATGTACAGTTAACACAACTAAATCCTCTTTTTGTTCGATGTCACCTTTGAGATGATGATCAGATAGATATTGACCAAATAAGGTTTGATAGTCTTTTGAAGCTTTCAGTGCAACTTTAGCAAAATCAGGTACCATATTATCTCTAAAACCACCTGTCATTGATACAATGTCAGAATCAGTAACAGGAACTCTAATATTAATTCTTGATATACCTTTTTCTGCATAAATTAAAGGGAAATCAGCATCAGGAATAAAGCCACTAACAGGTGACTCAGGAAATTTCTTGAAATAATACTCTACACCTCTCCAACCTGTTTCCTCGTCTGTACCTAATATGAGTTTGATTGCGTGCTTTAATTCTACACCTAACTCTTTTAATATTTTCATTGCATAATAGACAGCGATCGTAGGACCTTTATCATCTTGAGTTCCACGGCCATACATAAGATTTTCAATAATTTCTGCTCCATATGGATCATGTTCCCAACCATTCCCAGCTGGGACTACATCTAAATGACCAATACTTCCAACAAATGTTTTTTGAGACCCTAAAATAATATGGCCTGCATATCCATCAACATTTAAGGTTTCAAATCCATCTTTTTTTGCAAGTGATAAAAACCATTCTAGTGTTTCTTGTATAGGCTCTCCAAATGGTGCTTGTGATCTTGTTGGATCATAACTAGTCAGTTCTGATTTAAAACGAATTAACGTTTGCAAATCAGCAACCATGTCCACTTTTCTTTTTAATACTTCTTCTTTAAAATTTATCATGATTAAGCTCCTTCATTATATGACATTATAGCATAATCAAATGATTTTTTTAAGTGTTTTTATCTTCCTTTAAGCTACTTTCTTTCGTGTCTTTTAAATAACTGATTCGTTCTGCAACGACTTCAATCATCGTATAGCTTTTGCTTTCTATTTCTTTTTTATAGGATTGGATTCTTCCTTTAAGTGCGATCATTGTCCCTTTTTGACAATAAGGTTCAATTAAAGTTGATAGACCTTCCCAAACACTACATTTTACAAAATCTGTATCATATTGACCATCAACATTTTTATAAGGTCTTTGAACAGCTAGAAATAATGTAGATACTTTTCTCCCGTCTTCTAAAATATGCGTTTCTAAATCTTTTGTTAATCGACCGACTAAGACAACTTGATTCAGCATATATGCCTCCTTTTTTGAAACATTAAAACACAATGCTTCATAATCGACAAATGTATGTTTAAGAGTTGAAAGATGACATACGGCGAACTTATATAAAAAAAGAGAAGAAAAATACGTATTTTCTTCTCTTATATATTGCATTAATGCTATTTTAATCATAAATAACGTTTATTTTGTAGGAGTTAAAATAAGTGTGGAAGTATCACAATCTTTTAATCGCTGATACATGGTCTTTATATCTTCATAATTTAATTCATTTTTCGCATCTAAAACGTCAAACAAATCAAGACCTTCTAGCTCGTATTGTGCGAACAATTCAATCTTTTGTTCTTGATGATCCAACATTTCGATTTGATTTGCGAGACTGACGCGTTTAAACCGCTCAAATGATTCATGACTAATGTGGAATTCTATTTGCAATTTAAATACATCATTGATCGCTGTCATCAATAATTCAGGAGCATCTGTTTCAGCATAAATGACGACTGCTTCTGCACCATTCAGTCTTTCTACATGATAATATAATTCTTTTTTTACCAATTGTTGATCAAGGAAAGCTTGTGATAAAGTACTTGAAGAGCCAAATAAACCATGGAGAAGCATAAATAATGCTGACATTTCTTTTTCATAGTTAAGACCATTGGATAGACCGCTAAGCTTAATTCCATACATTAACATTTGATGTGTGATGTCTTCTTCAAGCACTTGATGCTTGATTGGACATGTTGATGGTTCAACGATGTCTATAAATTTAGGATTTAACGAACTTTTTTTTCTATGTTCTAACGTATCTAAATATTGATCTAATGACTTGATATCGATATTTCCTGAAATCAGAAGTAACCTTTGATGATCTTGATAAAAATGTTGATGAACATCAGTAAGTAATTCTTTTGTAATCGTTGCAATCGTATCTTTTGTACCTAAGATATCTGTTTTAATTGGATGGTTATGATACATATTTTGTCTTAAATGTCTGAATATTTTTGTATATAATCGATCATTATTCATTTGTATTTCTTCATTGATGATGTCGCGTTCTTTTAAAACATTTTCATCAGTAAAATAAGGTGTATCCACTGTTTCTAATAATAAGTCAATGCCTTCAAAGACATGTGACGTTGCACTAAAAATATACTGTGTCATCTCATATCCAGTCATCGCATTGGCATCTAGTCCTAGTGACACAAATTGAGTAAACATATCCCCTGCTTCTGATGCATAGATTTTATGTTCAAAAAAATGTGCAATACCTTCTGGTAGATGCTTTATTTCATGATTGAGATGATAGGAAAGATGTCTAGCAGCAAAGGGAAACATTAAAGATACATGCGTTGTGTATGAAGGTACTTTAGGCATAGCAATGACTTTCATTCCACTTTTCAATGTTCTTCTGTAATAGGTTTCTTGATATTTCTGATTCGTTATTTTATTCATGATTTTTTCCTACAACACGATGTTCTAATATGAGTGATAGTTGATTCGCCACGCGATTAATATCTGTTTTTGTTACCGATTGAATATCTTTTAAGCGTTGATTCAAGTCATACGGTCTGTTATAAATTGTTTCTCTAAATGCCCGTTTTATGTAAATGTTTTGTTCATCTAAATTAGAAGTGATCATATGAATGAATGATTGTTTTGCATCATGAAGCTCTTTGTCAGTGATGGTTTCAGTCATGGATGAAACAACTTTTTTAATCGATTTAATCGATTTTTCTTGTGATTGTATATCGACACCTGTAATGACTGTGAGCAGACCTTTTTCGTCATCATACTGCGCTGTAACCATATAGCACAATCCTTGCTCTTCTCTGACAATTCTAAATAGTCTAGAGTCTCCATGAGTACCCAAAATCATCGTCATTAACTGTGCAGCTGCATGATCTTTTTCACCAAGAAACACAGGGAAATGATACCCTAAGTGGATAATCGCTTGTTCCATCTTCAAATACAAAATGTCTTGTTGTAGTTTTTGTAACTCAATTGCAGTATGTTTAACGCTAAATGATTGATGTAAAAAAGGATCTAGATCATGACTTAATTGTGTTTTCTCTTCGTCTGTTAAAGGACCTGTTGCATATGCAATGCGTTGTCCATGTAAAAAATGCTTCGTATAAAATTGTCTCACATCATCTAAAGTTAGCGATTCTAAATCTTTGATTTGATCGTCTAATGGATAATGCTCAGGATGATGTGCTAATATTTTTTCTTTATACTTAATGTGTGCATACTGCATTTTGTGATTTTCTAATGTTCGATATTGATGAAGTAGTATTCTTTTTTCTTGTTCAAATAGTGTTACATCAATAAACGTTTGTTCAAAGATATTGTGGATAGCAAACGACAATACTTCTTTTAATAATTGATGTTCATTGACCATTTTTCCAGAAATCAAGCGAATGGTAGATGTAAAAAGTGCTTGATTTCCAAGCACTCCTGAAGAGGTATTCACTGTGGCTCCAAAAAGCGTTTCTAACGTTCCAACAAAAAGTTTTTTGTTTGGGTATTTTGGACTACTTATTTTCATTAATCGACTCATCATGGTCGATGCCATCACGTGAGCTTTCTGGTATGTAACTGCAGTGTATATTTTGATGCTAATTGTTTTGAATGTATCTTCAAATATACGAATCATATACTATGTAAAGCAATCTCCATCATTTTTGTAAAAGCTGTTTGTCTTTCTTCTGGCGTCGTTAATTCATGTGTTACCAGTGAATCAGAGACTGTGAGCAAGCAAGCTGCTTTTTTACCCAGAGCTTTAGCATTCGCAAATAACGCATAAGATTCCATTTCAACAGCAACAGCATGGTGTTTATTGAATATCTCTTTATATTCATCACCATTTAACCGGTAAAAGACATCTGATGAATGAATAACTGCCTCTGTTAATGCATAGTTTAATTTTTGTGCTGCTTTTTTAAGTTTTCGATTGACCGTAGGCGTTGCTGCTAGTGTTTTTCTGTTAGATACACCCATTGTTTTCGCGAAACTAGATTCTGAAAAAGATGATTTTGCTAATATCACATCATAGAGCTTTAAATTAGGATCATATGCACCACATGATCCGATTCTAATAATTGTTTCAACATCATAAAACTTAAATAGTTCATAAGAATAAATACCAATCGAAGGCATACCCATCCCAGATCCAAATACAGTAACTTTTTTACCATTAAAAAAGCCTGTATAGCCAAACATATTTCTTACAGCATTGATTTGTTTAGCATCCGTTAAAAAAGTTTCTGCAATAAACTTGGCTCTTAGTGGATCACCAGGCATTAATACAATTGGAGAGATATCTTCTTTTCTACTATTAATATGCGGTGTTGCCATCATATTCCTCCTTATTAATCAGTGAAACGCCTCTTGATGTTCCAAGTCTCGTTGCACCTGCCTTAATCATTGCTAAGGCATCATTCAAATCTCTAATACCACCTGATGCTTTCACTTCCAGTGCATCTCCTACTGTAGATTTCATGAGTTTAACATCTTCAATCGTTGCGCCACCACTTCCAAAACCAGTCGATGTTTTAACAAAATGAGCACCAGCTTTCATCGCCATTTGACATGCAAATATGATTTGTTCATGATTTAAGTAACATGTTTCTAAAATGACTTTCACTGTTTTTCCTTCAGCAGATTCAACAACGGTACGAATGTCTTTGTACGTATGTACGTCATCAAATGCTAAGACATGAGCAACATTGATGACCATATCAATTTCATCAGCACCATTTTTAATTGCTTCTCTCGTTTCAAAAGCTTTTGTCTCAGGCGTGTGCGTGCCATGAGGAAATCCAACAACTGTACACGTTAAAACGTTTGTACCTTTGAGTGCTTCTGAGACGTACGTTACGAAATGCGGATTCACACACAAACTCTTAAACTGATATTTCTTTCCTTCTTCAATGAGCTGATCAATGTCTTTTCTGGTCACTGTGGGTCCAAGTTTTGTATGATCAATCATGCGGTGTAATGTATTCATAGTTACCTAACTTTCTATATCCATTAATGCATTCAAAGGTATTCTTTTTCCTTCATTACATAATGCTTTTAATCCATGAGCTTTTTTTAATACTTTTATTGCTTTTGGTAATAATTTTTTTGGAATCACTTTCGTACCTTCAATGGTTCCTGGTACTTTCACTGTATATTTGTCAATGAGCATTTCAATATCTAAATAATGAATGATTTTTACCGTGTCAACAATATGAAAATAACATACATTGACAAACGGAGGAATGACTGCAGGTTGATTGTCATACCAATGAAATCCAATATGTAAGTGGTCGTGACATTTTGTCAGTTCATAACCAGAAACAAAAGTATCCACATCATCGTAATAGTCTTTTAAATCCATAAGGTCATCAGAATATTTGAATATATGAAATAAAATGTGCTGTTCAATGACTTCAAAAGGTTCCAAAAGCGACATATCTTTTCTGATTGAAGCCTCTTTTACCATTTTAAATACTTGATTTAAAACATCGTATTGATAGGATAAAACATCTTCAAATAATGGATGATAAATGTATAAATGAAATTTTCTTGAAAACGCTTCAATAAACTTAAAAAATTGATTTGCCATATAACTTGACGTCATAAGTGGCATATCAAAATGAACATTTATATCCAAATATTTCGGACTTAACCTGTAAATATCAGGAACAGTGGTTTTTGGCGTAATCATGAATAAACATTTCAAATGAAGTGTCTTATGCTCAAAAATAAAACGTGCATTCGTTTCATCAGCATCCACAGAAAACCCTAATTCATACTGAAAAAAAGCAAAAATTGCTTCAATATCAATCGTTTGATTATTTTCTTTGAAAAAATGCACTCTAAATTGTGACATCATAACCTCTCATTCATTATACCATTAAACTACGTTTTTGTAGCAGTCATGAAGTGTTTAATTGCATCATAATCGGTCGTGTCAAAACGTAAAGGTGTGATCGAAATAAATCCATCGTTCGTAGCTTGCACATCACTATTTTCATCTTCAATATAATGTTTAGCAGAATAATTAGGAACAAACATGTGCATATCTTTAGATGGCATGAAATCAGAGTATTGATGTCTTTTACCTAATTTAGTGATTTTAACGCCAACCGGTTTCTGATATTTCACATGCGGAAAATTAATATTTAAAATGTGTGATCCTACATAAATTTTTGATTCAAAAATTTCATCAAACAATTTAACTGTTTCATCGTATAAATAATCTAGATGCGGATTCGCTGCACTGACAGCTATCGCAGGAATATCTTTAAATTTTGCTTCTCTTGCCGCACCAACAGTACCTGAATAAAAAACATCAGTCGCTATGTTATGTCCGTAATTGATCCCTGAAACACATAAGTCAAAGTCAACATTAAAAGCTTTTAATCCGATAGACACACAATCAGAAGGTGTTCCATCAACTGCAATGGTAGATTTAGAACCAACAATAGGATCAGGATAAAATATATGTATATTTTTTCGAATCGATATCGCCATCGACTTTCCACTTTGACCCGTTTCAGGTGCAGCAACATAAACATTACCAAAGATAGCTAAAGCTTTGACTAATGTATGCAACCCTGAGGCTTGATATCCGTCATCATTGACAACTAATATATTCATAAAAGCTCCTTCATTACTTGCTCACATCGATGACATAGTTTATCTTCATTGACTTTTTCGTAAACATTCCAACAACGCTCACATGTATGACCTTCAAAAACTGTTAAAGAAGCACTAAGTGCATCACTCATATTAATTTCTACTTCTGCTACCATGAAAATTTCTTTCAAGTTTACTTTTAATTTATTGACGGCTTCAAGCATGTCTTCAGTGATATGAAGATGAATCTTTGCTTGCATCGATTTTGATATCGTTTTTTCTGCTCTTGCTTTTTCTAAGACAAGATTCACTTCGTCTCTTAATGTATAAAGAACATCTAAAGCTCCTCTTAACTCAAAAGGCTCTTCAAAAGGTTTTGGTTCTGAAAGTCTCTCTAAATAGACATCTTCTTTTTTGTCGAAAGGTAAAAATTGATATGCTTCACTCGTCGTGTGAGGAATGATTGGTGTTAATACTTTTAATAACGTGAGTGTGATATCAAATAATGTCGATTGAACAGATCGTCTATTTAAATCTTCTTTTTTAGCTGTATATAATAAATCTTTCGTAAAATCTAAATAAAATGCACTTAAATCATTAATTATAAAAGGCATTAATAAACGATATACTTTGTCAAATTGATATGATTCATATGCTTCTATCATACGATTATATAAATCACTTAATTTGAGCGTCATTGCACGGTTTATGTTCCCGCGCATCGAATAACTCACATAATCGGTATCAACATTAAAGTCAGATAAATTACCTAGCATATAACGTAAAGTATTTCTAATCTTACGATATCCTTCACTAATTTGTTTTAAATTTTCATCACTAATTCTTACATCTTGCTGGTAATCTGTCGTTGCTACCCATAATCTAAGTAAATCTGCACCCATTTGATTCATGACTTTCACAGGATCCACTGTGTTTCCTAGTGATTTACTCATTTTACGTCCATTTCCATCTAGTACAAATCCATGTGAAACAACTGCTTTATAAGGTGCTTTACCAAAAGCAGCAACCGAAGTTGAAATACTTGAATTAAACCAACCACGGTACTGATCAGACCCTTCTAAATAGACATCAGCAGGATAGATTTCACCATAGCGTTCTAAAGACATATAACTCGTTCCTGAATCAAACCAAACATCCATGATATCGGTCTCTTTAGTGAACAGTCCATTAGGACTTCCAGGATGTATAAATCTTTCAGGTAATAAATCTTTTGCATCTCTTTCAAACCAAACATTAGACCCATGCTTTGTAAAGAGATTTGCAACATGCGCTAGGACTTCTTGACTTAATATCGCCTCACCATTTTCAGCATAAAACACCGGGATTGGTACACCCCAAGCACGTTGACGAGAAATACACCAATCTTCTCGACCTTCAACCATGTTTGAAAGTCTTGTTTCACCCCACGATGGAAACCACTCAACCTCTTTGATTGACTCTAATAAAGGTTTTTTAATTGCTTTGATTGATGCAAACCATTGAGGTGTCGCTCTAAAAATCACTGGTTTTTGGGTTCTCCAATCATGAGGGTATGCATGCGTAAAACGTGTGGCTTTTAAAAGTGTTTGCTTAACTTCTAAGTCTTTTATAATTTGTGCGTTAGCATCAGCATAAAACATACCTTCATATTGTAATGCTGTATCCATCATAAACCCTTTACTATCTACTGGACAAAAAACTTCTAAATCATAAGCTTTACCGACGATATAATCATCTTCACCATGTCCTGGTGCTGTATGAACAAGACCACTACCATCTTCAGCAGTAACATGTTCGCCTAAAATCAAAGGACATTCGAGATCAAATAGTGGATGTTCATATGTCATATGTTCTAACGTATGACCTTTAAACGTATCAAGAATTTTTGGTGTTTTCCAAGAGAGTGTTTCAGTAACATGATCAAATAATGCTTCAGCGATGATGTATTGTTTATCATCGACTTCAACTAAAACATAATTGAAATTTGGATGAACTGAAATCGCACGATTGGCTGGTAATGTCCATGGTGTTGTCGTCCAAATAACAAAGTGTGCATCGTTCAGAGGTTCAGGCACTGTTTTTGCTTTGAATGCAACATAAATAGAGGTATCTTCTACATCTTTATATTCAATTTCTGCTTCAGCGAGTGCTGTTTCACTTGAAGGTGACCAAAACACAGGCTTCAAGCCTTTGTAGATAAGTCCTCGTTCAACCATTTTTGCAAATACACGTATTTGATCTCCCTCATAGGCAGGTTTTAAAGTAATATATGGATCGTTCCACTCACCTAAAATACCTAAACGTTTAAACTGTTCTCGTTGTCTTTCAATTTGCTTGTAAGCATAATCTCGACATAAATTTCGATACTCTGATAAAGGCATATCTTTTCTTTTAATGCCTTTTTTAGCTAGTGCAGTTTCAATCGGTAAGCCATGCGTATCCCAACCTGGAATATAACGCGTGCTAAAGCCTCTCATTGTTTTATATCTTAAGACAAAATCTTTAAGTATCTTGTTCATTGCATGACCAATATGAATGTCACCATTGGCATAAGGTGGTCCATCATGTAAGACAAAAGGTTTAGCATCCTTATTAGCATCTAAACTTTTTTGATATAACTGCATCTTTTCCCACATTTCTTGTAAACTCGGCTCTTTTTGACCCAAATTGCCTCGCATAGGAAAGTCAGTATTAGGTAAATTCAGAGTGTCTTTGTAGTTCATTATTTTCTCCTTTAATATACAAAAAATCAGCAAAACGAACATAGGGACGATTGCTCGCGGTACCACCCTATTTCCAGCATTGCTGACACTTCATTATTTATGTATTCATAGGTGATCCCGCAATAACTTATTGTGTCTGAACTTCCACCATCTTCAGATCGCTGTTTTTCAAAGTTACTACGTGCTATCCTAATCACGATACGATTTAATTTAATTCTTGTAAAAATGTTTTCAATGAGCCATCTTCAAAGCTATCTTGATCACCAAACATCAGTATTTTTTCTTTGATGATCACGACCTCACCATTTAAGGCATACGTGATACCAGATAAAAAAGCAATTGCTTTATTGATATCATCAATGTCCAACCCTTCAAAGTTAATGATGTATGGGACATGTTGCTTCATTTGGTCTGCAATTTGAAGCAACCTTTCATCACTAGAATTGCCTAATTCTTCAAAGACAATTTGATCTGATGATATAGGTTGATTGACTTTTTCTTCTTTTTTTTTCTTTCCAAATAATCCCATATTAACCTTCTAAAAATTGATTAAAGTAACGTCCTAATCTGAGATGCGTTGTACCCTCTTCTATTGCAATGTCATAATCATCAGTCATACCCATCGATACGAATGGTAATGCTAACGTGTTTGATAGTTTTTTGATGGCTTTAAATGCGTTTCTTGTTTCAAGCAAATCATCAAGTTTTCCCATAGACATTAGACCTACTATATGTATTTTATCATATTTTTTAACGGCCTGATAAAAAGAAGTGACTTCATGTAAAGAAATACCATACTTTTGTGGTTCTTGCGTTGCGTTCACTTGAATAAAGCATGGCAATGGCTTTTGACGATACTTTTGAATGTTTTCTGCAAGTTTAAGTGAATCCAGTGTGTGTAAATAATCAATAATAGTAACAACATCTTTTGCTTTATTACGCTGTAGATGACCAATAAAATGCCATGTAATTGGTAATTCTTTAAGTGCATGATACTTCTGAATAAGTGCATCTGTACGGTTTTCACCAAAGTCATGTATGCCTTTTTGATATAACTGTCTCACCTCATCAACACTGTAATATTTAGATGCACAAATTGTTTTAACATGTGATGGTATCATCATACATTAAACCTAAAATGTACAATATCGCCATCTTGCATCTCATAACCCTTACCCTCTAATCGATATCTTCCGGCTTCTCTTGCTTTTGCAGGTGTCACATATGTGATGAAATCTTCATATGATAATGTTTCACAGCGAATAAATCCTTTTTCAAAGTCAGTATGTATAAGACCAGCACATTGTGGTGCTTTCATCCCACGTTTAAACGTCCATGCTCTTACTTCAGGTTCACCAGCAGTGAAAAATGTTTTTAAACCTAATAATTTATAACTTTCTTCAATGACTTGATCCAGTCCACTTTTTTCTAATCCATACACTTCTAGCATGTCTTGCTTTTCAGAGGGATCCAATACCGATAATTCAGCTTCTATTTGTGCTGATACTGTAATCATGTCGATACCTTTTTTATCTAAATAAGCTCTAAGTCGTTTTACATGTGGTTGATTTTCAGGGTCAAGTATGTCATCTTCACTCACGTTCCCAATGACTATCATTTTCTTTAGCGTCAGTAATTGTAGTTGTTTCAAATACATAAAATCTGACGCTTCAAACAAATCGTAACTCACTTTTAGATTGTCAGTTAAATGTTTTTTTAATGTTTCTAATATTGTTTTTTCATGCACAGCTTCTTTTGGTTGTTGTTTAAGTTTTTTATCCATCTTACTTAATCGTTTTTCAATCGTTTCCAAATCAGCAAGTCTTAATTCAATATCAATGGTTTCAAAATCTCTAACAGGATCGACTGAACCATCGACATGCGTGACATCTTTTAAATCAAAGCATCTCACAACATGGCAGACTGCATCAACTTCTCTAATATGTGATAAGAATTGATTTCCTAATCCCTCACCTTTTGATGCACCTTTCACAAGACCAGCGATGTCAGTAAATTGATAAGCTGTGTGTATAACTTTCTTTGGTTTATATACTTCTGCAAGCGCATCTAAACGCATATCAGGTACTGAAACAATGCCGACATTAGGTTCAATGGTTGCAAATGGGTAATTAGCCGCAAGTGCGCCTGCTTTTGTTAATGCGTTAAATAATGTTGATTTTCCTACATTTGGTAATCCAATAATTCCAGCTTCTAACATAATACTCCTTTAAAAAAAGGCTTACGCCTTTTTTATAATGATCCCTTCTTTTGTAACCAAGAAGGAATTTTTGGTTTTTTAGGTGATGACTCGTCATCATCTTTAACTTCTTCTAATCCACTTTCAGTCATTTTGAGTTGTTCATTAGACGTATTATTGAAAATTTCGGACGCAAGATTTTCAATGGTTGTGTCTTTTGCTTTAAGTTCATAACCCGTAGCAATCACAGTCACCACCATTTCGTCATTCATTTCTAAACTGACAGCTGCACCGTAAATGATATTAAGATCTTTATCTGTTGCATTTCTTATTTCTTCTAATGCTTGTTGTGTTTCAAATAATGTAATATTCGTTCCAGAAGTGATATTGACAATGGCATCCGTTGCACCATCAATAGAAACTTCTAATAGTTTAGAGTGAATGGCTTTTCTTGCTGCTTCGATCGCACGGTTCTCTCCTTGTGCAATCCCTACACCCATCAGTGCAGTCCCTTTATTTTCCATGACAGTTCTTACGTCAGCGAAGTCAACATTAATAATTCCAGGAACAGTAATAATTTCTGTGACTCCTTGAACACCTTGTCTTAAAATATTATCGGATTCTCTAAATGCATCTAGTAATTGTGTAGTCGGTCCTGATACTTCTAATAAGCGTTCATTTGGAATGACAATTAAAGTATCTACATGAGGTTTGAGCGCTTCTAGACCTGATATAGCTTCTTGCATACGCAAAGGCCCTTCAAAAATGAAAGGTTTTGTAACAATACCAATCGTTAATGCACCGGACTCTTTCGCTTTTTTTGCAATAATTGGCGCTGCACCAGTACCAGTACCGCCACCCATTCCACAAGTAATGAAAACCATATCAGCATCTTTCATCAAGGATTCAATTTCACTAATCGATTCGAGTGCCGCTTTTTTACCAATATCTGGTTTTGCACCAGCCCCTAAACCACGTAATAAATTCTTACCAATTTGAATACGATGTTCAGCTTTTGAGCGCTTTAACACTTGTGCGTCGGTATTAATTGCTATAAAATCAACACCTGTCACGTCATTTTCAATCATCCTATTAACGGCATTACCACCACCGCCACCTACACCAATGACTTTAATAACTGGTTTTTGATTAAATTGATCATTCTCGCCAAATACCATGGGAAAACCCCCTTTACCTTAATATATTGTATCACTAATTGATTGTTTTATAAAGTTAAACAAAATAATTTGTTGATGCTTTCATTTCTAAATAATAATCATATAATCGATCTTCTTGAATTGCTTGACGAATCTCTTTCATTAAATGCTTTAGATAGGCCAAATTCTGAATACTTATGAGGCGTGCAACTAACATTTCTTGGGCTTTATATAAATGTCTTAAATAAGATTTTGTATATGATGATGCTAAGGTATTTAAAGAAGCATCAATAGGCGTTAAATCATTTTTATATCGTTCAGACTTTAAAATGACTTTTCCTGATGTGGTGAGCGCAGTCCCATGTCTTGCAAGTCTTGTCGGCAACACACAATCAAACATATCAATTCCGTTCATCACATTCATGATAAGATCTTCTGGTGCACCAACACCCATTAAATAACGTGGTTTATCTTTTGGTAAAACATCTTTGAGAAGCTTTGTAATTTTATACATTTCTTCTTTTGTTTCACCAACAGAAAGACCACCAATAGAATATCCATCAAAACCAATCTCTATTGTTTTTTGTGCACTATAAAGTCTTAAAGCTTCATCAAGTCCACCTTGAACTATTCCAAATAAAGCTTGATTAGTCGTTTTATAATCTTTTCCTCGCTTCGCCCACCTTAGCGTTCTTTCTACAGAATTTTTTAAATAATCCAGACTCTCATATGGTGGTGGACACTCATCAAAGCTCATAATAATATCTGCACCTATGGTTTGTTGAACATCAATGGATGTTTCTGGACTCATGAAAAGTGGTGCACCACTTTTATGATGTTTGAAATGAACGCCTTCTTCAGTGATTTTTCGCATGTCAGAAAGCGAAAACACTTGATAACCACCACTATCTGTAAGAAGTGCTCCATCCCAATTCATCATTTTTTTTACATTGCCATGTAACTTGACAACGTCCATACCAGGTTGAATCCACAAATGATAGGTGTTTGATAAAATTAGTCCTTCGCTCACGTCTTTAATTTCCTCAGGGGTAAGACTTTTTACTGTGGCTTGTGTGCCAACTGGCATAAAAATAGGTGTTTCAAAAACACCTGATGGTGTATGTAGTTTTCCGTATCTCGCACCAGTTTGTTTACAAATATGTAAAAGTTCAAAATGTATAGCCATAATTCCTCTTTATGTTATAATGTGCTTGGCTGTATCCTAGTTACCAGCCATAAAATAAAAACAGGGGTGTTTTATGAATTTAAGATTTTACGTTAACAATGCGATGATCGCAACGCTTTATGTCATATTAGTATATGTTTTTGCTTTTATGAGTTTCGAAGCTATTCAATTCAGACTAGCTGAAGCTTTGTTGATTGTTTTTTTATTTAATAAAAGAACAATCTCAGGGTTACTCATTGGAACGTTTATCGCGAATTATTTACTGTCTCCAATTGGATTAGTTGATGCATTTGTTGGTACTTCAGCAACATTAATTGCATTATTACTGATGCAATTAGTACAATCATTTTGGATGAAACTTCTTATGCCTGGCATCGTCAACGGCATCATCATCGGTTTAATGCTCACATTACTATACGCATTACCGTTTGTGGAAATGATGTTTTGGGTATTTTTAGGTGAGACAGTGGTAATGTTAATTGTTGGGTATCCTTTTTATCTTACACTCAAAAAGAATACATTATTTCAAGAATTGATAGACTTTTAAGTGGGACTTTGGCATCGGATAGGATGACAAATCTTTTCTATTAACCCATATGACATCTTCCATGGTGTCATCTTTGACTTCTATGTGAACAGGCGTCATGAGCCAAATTTGATGTGTAAATACATGTTTAATCTGATCGTAAGTGTCAATGATTTGATAGCTCATATTTGATAACACATTGTTTTCCAAAGCAGAAATACTTTCAAGATCAAATTGAGGAAAGAGATACATACCTTCATAAAGGGATGATGTCTCTTTTTTTATTGCAATGTGCTCACCTTTTGTCAATAGCAGTGTGAAAAACTGGTATTCTTTTTTGTGACCTAGCGATGACTTCAATGGATATTTCATCATGGTTTGATTCGAATAACTTTGGCATATATCCCTAAGTGGGCAACTTTCACACATAGGATTTTTTGGTTTACATACAGTGGCACCTAGTTCCATCATAGCATGTGTGTAAATGTCTGGCGTACTTTGTTCAATGAGTGATTGATTGAGTTGGTTTAGTTTTTTTTGTGTTTTCCCTAGTCTAATATCATCACTAATCTCGTAGACCCTTGTTAAGACACGCATGACATTACCATCTAATGCAGAGTAAGGCTTTTTATAAGCGATAGACATAATCGCTCCTGCTGTATAAAGTCCAACTCCAGGTAGACTTCTAACATCTTCGTATGTTGTTGGAAATATACCTTGATACATATCTCTTATCATCTTTGCTGCTTGATGCATCAATTTAAAACGTCTGTAATATCCAATACCTGTGACATACGTGAGTACTTCTTCTAAAGGTGCATCTGCAAGTGACAAGACATTTGGATACTTATGGATAAACTTTTTAAAATAAGGAAGCATCGTAGCGACTTGAGTTTGTTGAAGCATGATTTCTGAAACCCAGATTTCATATGGTGAAGATGTTTCTCTAAAGGGTAACTCTCTTTTATTCTGATGAAACCAATCAATTAATTGATGAAATGCCATTAAAGCGTAATCTCTCTTACACCACAATGTTCAATGACATCATCAAAATGTGTTAATGATGAGATCGCAATACCATGCGAAACAACAATAACTTTTTTATATTTGGTATATTTAAGCAACACAAGTTGCATTCTTTTTTTCACTTCTTCATACGTCTCATATTCAAATGTTTCAGTTGCCTTTTTACCCTGATTGTTCATATAAGTCTCAAATGCTTTTTCACCATCAACTTCTTTGACAATATTTTTTTCTGGTAACCATTCATGTAAATCGTGCTCTACAATGACATCTAACCCCAGTAATGAAGCAATATTTGCTGCAGTTTGAAGAGACCTAGTAAATGGAGAGGATATAATGAGATCAGCATGTTGCAATAGTGGATCTTTTGCTCTACGTTTTGCTTGCTCAATCCCGTTGTCTGTAAGTTTACCAAAATTATAAGCCATACCATAAATCCCTTTTTCTTTGACTTCGTCATATCTTGGTTCACCATGTCTTACTAAAATGAATGTTGTCATTTGTCACCTCAATCCTATTATATCACATAATAATCACCTCAAATGATAGAAATGAACCCTTATGATATAATGTCATGGAGAGGTGATTTAGATGAACATCTTAGAAAGAAAATCGATAAGAATTTATAAAAAAGAGCATAAAATTTCTGATGAAGAGTTAAAGCAAATGATACTAGAAGCAAACTTGGCACCTTCTTCTATGAATATGCAACCATGGCGGTATGTTATTATACGTTCAGATGAAGCTAAAAGAAAACTTAAAGACGCATTGTATGGCAATAAAAATCAACTTGAAACAAGTGCTGCTATGATTGTCGTTTTTAATGATTTGAATAAGTTTGAACTTGCAGAAAAAATATATAACAAAGCCGTTGATAAAGGTCTTATGCCACCTGAAGTTCGCGAGAAACAATTACTTAACATTAGAAATATGATGTCTAAGATTGATTATGAAAAATTAAATCAAGGTGGACTGATTGATTGTGGTCTTGCAGCCATGAATTTAATGCATGTCGCTAGAATGCATGGTTATGACACATGTCCAATCGGAGGATTTAATCACGACAAAATATTTGATGTATGTGACATGGATCCAAATCGCTACACGCCAGTCATGATCATATCGATTGGTGTGGCTGATGAGAAAGGGTTCGAAACCGTACGATTACCTTTTGAAGACGTTGCATCGATAAAATAAAAAGAGCCAATGGCTCTTTTTTGTTACATATCATAATCAGAAAGTATTTGTGCAGGTGTCTTTCTAAGTAGTCTCCACACAGGTAATAATCCAGCAATTAAATTAATGACATAAGCGGCAATAATACCACCAACGACGGATACTAAAGTGACTTTAAAGAAATTAAGTTCTCCTAATAAACTATCACTAAGTAATGAAAAGGCATAGGTGCCGAGTCCATAACCCACCATCGTTGATATGGTGGTTAAAATGAATATTTCAACACAGAATGCTCTAAAAATATCTCTTTTATATACGCCAATCGCTCTCATAATCGCAATATCATATTGTCTTTTTGTTAAACTAGAACGAATGACAAAGAAGAACCCTAATGCTGCTATGCCTATGACGACACCAGCAGTTGTATACGTTGATACGAAAAAGAGTTGTTGTTCATTATTGACATTACTCATCGCATTCTCATAGACATCGATGACACTTGATTCTTCTGGTAATGCGTCCACAAGTGCTGCACTAATGCCTTGTGTTGAATACACATAAAATGAAGATACTCTTTGATTAAATCTTAAATATTCTAACTGTTCAGAGGATGTATATAGTAACATTTTTTCATCGTTATGTGTTCCACTAATCACTAGTATTTCACCGTCTATGCTCACTTCATACGGATATGATACCGTTGATACATTAAATCCAAAGGATGCACCTAATGACTCCGGAATTAGAATTTCATTTCCTTGAGGTAAGTTACCTTGAGTAACTTTTTGTTCATCGATCAAATCACTGACATATATATTGTCAATCGGTGACATCATATTACTCATACTTCTCGTCACAAATATAATAGGTATATCACTTTTTACAATGCCTGATATTTGAAAATCCATACCATTATATTTCAATGTCTCGGCAATTAAGTGATCATAACTCCAAATACCTATATCTTGTCCACTTCTTGTATCGATTAAATTGTCTGCCATAATAGACGTAATCATAATGTGATGATCTTCGGTTGGTTCAATACCTTTTATGATATCGAAATTCATATAATCCATGATATCAAGACGTGCTTGAATTGAAGCATTATAAAGCAATCCACTTGGTGAAACAAAATACATCGTTGGCCGAGGCAGAGTATTGATATAACCATCTGCTCCAGCGATATCTTTTAGTGTGTCATATAAGGCTAGAGTGTCAATGTCATTGCTTTCATCATATAAACTCACGCTATAATATCCTTGTTGAGCTTGCATGTAAGGTTCTGGTGACACAAAGACAATAGCAGCAATACTCGATGCAGCATACGCAACAACGGCACCAGCTAGTAAGAAACTAAATAACATGATCTTACCACGTCTTGTCGTATTCACGATTTTATCTAAAGCCATGAAAAACGCTTGTTTTAAAGAAAACATAAAAGAATGTTTCTTTTCAATAGGTGGAAGTTTTAGTTTTTCTTTTTCAAAAGTTGTTTGCTCAATAATTTTTGCTTGTGCTACTTTTGCATGCTCATCTTTGATTTGGATGGTAGAATGTTCATCAATAAGTTTCACTTTTTTTATGTCTGATGACATTTTAATATAAACCGTATCATTTTTTACAACAAGCATCGCATCAATGGGTATATTATTTTTATGATCTTCAAAAATACGAACTTGATGGTCTTGTGCTTCGAATGAGACTTGTTCTAAATCTTTTAAATAAATGGTTTCATCATATTTAAATGCAAAATCACCACGATCATGATCTTCATCATCTGATAGAATTTGTCCATCTTTAATT
>JBMTKL010000002.1:0-31859 GCA_049439405.1 Acholeplasmataceae bacterium
ACCAACATTAGGTCTACCTACAATTGCAAATGTTGTCGCTTCATCATAGCTTGGCATATTATTTTCAGGTTTAAATGAGATGACTCTATCTAACACATCACCGAGTCCAATACCGTGAATGGATGATACACCAATAGGATCACCTAAACCTAATGCATAAAATTCATAAATGCTAGGAATTTTGGATTGATCATCAATTTTATTGACGACGACAATCACTTCCTTTTGCCTTTTATATAAAATTTTAGCAATCATTTCATCCGCATCATGAAGGCCTGAAACTCCATCAACAACAAAAAGAATCACATCAGCTTCATCCATCGCAATTTCAGCTTGTACCCGAATTTCAGTTAAAAAAGGAGCATCAACATAGTCGATGCCACCAGTGTCTATGACTTCAAATGTTTGGGTTAACCATTCGGCTTGTCCATATAAACGATCTCTAGTAATGCCTGGTTGATCATCTGTAATGGCATGTCTAGTTCCAATTAAGCGATTAAATAAACTGGATTTACCGACATTTGGTCTTCCTACAATCGCTACTTTAAATGACATAAATAATTACTTTTTAAGCGTTTCTTCAAAGAGTTCACCAATAGTAAATCCAGCGTCTTCCTCTTTGTCTTCTTCCATAAATTTTTCAAAATCAGCTCGTAATTCTTTTTCTTTTACACGTTTGATGGATAATTCCATAGTCCACGTTGATTTGTCAGCCTTCATGACATAAGCTTCAACTTCATCACCAACAACAAAATGTTCTTCAGGTTTACCAATTTTATCCGTGGATAATTCTTCTTGTTTAATAATGCCATCAGCCCCTTGGACATTAACGACTAAATGATTTCTTTCTAGTGCAATAATCGGTGCTTTCACGATATCACCACGTTTTACCGTGACGTCTCTCCAAGGATTATCTAATAAAGATTTTCTTGAAAGACCTACTTTTTCTTTTTTAGGATCAATGGCAATAATTGCAAGTTCAACTTCTTCTCCAATTTTCACATATGCATCATAATTATCATTTGGATTCCATGAAAATTCAGATTTATGTAATAACCCTCTGACATCAAGTGATAGTTCAACAATAATTCCGAAAGGTAATTTTTGAACCACAACACCTTTCATCGTTTCTCCAACATGATGTTCATTTGCAAATTTCTCATATGGTGACGGTTGAAGTGCTTTCATAGATAAATCAAGTCGATTACCTTCTTTTTTAATGACTTTCACTTCAACTTCTTCGCCCTTGCTTAAAACATCTGATAATTTTTCAATACGATGATGACTGACTTGAGAAATTCTTAACAAACCAATCACGTGATCAAATTTAACCGTAGCAGCATGTGGTTCGACTTTTTCAACTAGACCTTTAATGATATCACCAGTTTTAATTGAATCAAGTTCATCTTGTCTCGCTTTCATTCTTGCTTCATAAGCTTCTTGTCTCGCTTGTTCAAAAATAGCTTTTCTGGATGCGATGACGCGCTCACGACGACCTTTTTTAGTTGCTTCAATAATATTGACTTCAATTGTTTTACCTTGTAAATTGTCTTTATCATTTTGTAAATCAAAATCTAATAAACTATACGGTAAAAAAGCTTCAAATAATTTATATTGTAAGACAAGTCCTTTGTCTTGAACTTTTTTAACTTTTGCTTTGACAAGGGTGCCTTCTTCAACGATTTTTGTTAATTCATTAAAAGATTCCTCGATGATTAGCGGCAATCTTGACAGTAAGATTTGTGCTGGATCATCGGTGATTTTTTGAATTTTAGCGCGTACTGTATCTCCGACTTTAACTAATCCTACAAAAGTTTGTGGTGCAGGCTTCAAAAAGTTATCTAAATGTATTTTTCCCTCGGTCATTGCATTTAAATCGATATAAATCGTGTTTTCTTCGACTTTAAATACTTTTCCTTCGACAATTTGACCAACTTTTGGAATTTTAATATCTTGCATCATCTTTTTTCCTCTTATTCATTTCTACCACTATAGCTTCGATGACTTCTTGGCGTGTTAAGTATGTTGTATCAATAACAATTGCATCACTTGCTTTTGTTAGTGGTGACATCTCTCTTGTTGAATCTTTATGATCTCTTATTTTAATTTCTTCAATCATGTCTTCGAGTGGAACATCTTCATGTAATTCTGCAATTCTTCTTTTCGCTCGTTCTTCAACAGCTGCAGTTAAGAATATTTTTAAGTCTGCATTCGGTAATACGACTGAACCAATATCCCTACCGTCAACAATACAGTTTTGTTGGCTTGCAATTTCTTGCTGCCGCTTAACCATGACTTCTCTGACGTTTTTTAAACTGGATACGAGACTGACGTTTTCAGTCACTTCTTTTGATCGAATCTTTTCAGTTACATCTCGTTGATTTACAAACATTTTTTCATGATCGTAACTGAATTGTGAGGTTTCTAAAAACTCATACGCCTTGGGATCATCAAGTGTAATGTTTTTTTCAAGCGCTAATAATGTAACTGCACGATACATCGCACCGGTATCGAGATGAATAAATCCAACTTGTTTGGCGAGTTCTTTACTAATAGAACTTTTGCCAGAGCCAGCAGGACCATCGATGGCGATATGGAATGGATGCATAAAACCTCCAACATTCTTGTTTAATTATAACATAATGTTAAGCAATAAAACAATTGTATCGGTGTTTTACTTGGTATAACCAAATAGTTTTTTTACTTCATGTATTTTTAAGTATCGATATCCGCCTCTAGCCACACCATCAAGGGTTAGAAAGGCAAACTTAGTTCTTGTGAGCTTTAAAACTGAATATCCAACAGCGGCAAACATATCTTTAACTTGATGATTCTTCCCTTGCGTCAATACTAGTTCAACTAGTGATTCATTGGATTCACTTCGTCTTTCATGAACTTTAACAAATGCAGCTTTTGCAGTATATCCTGGAAGCTTCACACCATCTTTCAATGTCTTTACAGCCTGTTTGGAAATGATGCCTTCTACGACAGCCATATACGTTTTATCGACATGAAATTTTGGATGCGTCATTTTGAGAGTTAAATCACCATCATTGGTGAGTAATAAAAGACCAGAAGTATCATAATCAAGTCTACCCACTGGATAAACACGTGCTGCTTGATCTTGTGGACTTAATACATCCATTACTGTCTTCCGATTTTTTTCATCTTTAACAGACGAAATGGTTCCAGAAGGTTTGTTCATTAATATATAAACTTTTGGTTGTTTGACAAGTGGTTGATCATCAACAAGTATACCATCTTTAGAAGAGACTTTAGTTCCAAGTTCTTTCACAATGATACCGTTGACTTTCACTCTACCAGCGACAATCATCTCTTCGCATTTTCGTCTAGATGCGACTTGATGATTTGCCATGACTTTTTGTAAACGTTCTAACATATTTTCTCCATAAAAAAAGGCTTAAAAGCCTTTTTATCGATCTCTTGAAACGTATGAACCATCATGCGTTGAGACGATAATTTTTTCACCATTAGCAATAAACATTGGTACTTTGACTAATAAACCAGTTTGCATGATTGCATCTTTCATAGCATTCGTCTTCGTATCACCTTTAACTGCATCCATGGTGTCTACAACTTCAAGTGTGACTTTATCTGGTAAATCAACACCTAAAATTTCTTTCCCGTCGTAAAAAATAATATCGACATTCATACCTTCATAAATGAACTTAAGTTCTCTTTCAATTTGCGTGAGCGGAATTTCAATTTGTTCATAAGTTTCCATGTTCATAAAAGTATAAACATCACCTGCAGCGTATAAATACTGCATATTGACTTTTTCAATATGTGCACGATCGACTTTCACGCCAGCATTAAATGTGTGATCAATAACTGCGCCAGTGCGTAAATTTCTTAATTTTGTTCTTACGAATGCTGACCCTTTACCTGGTTTAACATGCATAAATTCGATAATTTGAAAAATATTATTTTCATATAATATTGTTAATCCTGTCTTAAAATCGCTTGTTGATATCATCATAACCTCACTTCTAAATCATTATAACAAACTTTCTTTTAAATGTGTTAATAAAAACGTGATTGCTTCTATATAACTTTGTTGTTTCTTCCCATAAAATGTCTTCAATGTAATGCCTTCTAAAACATTGACTTGTCTGAAAGGTTCTCTTTTGGATATATCAGACAAATGTACATCACAAGAAGGACACTTCGCGAGTTCTAAGGCATCTCTGATTGCATAACTATAATGTGTCCAAGCACCTAAATTTAAGATGATACCATCATAATCATCTGTTTGATGAAGTACTTCAATCACATCTCCTTCATAATTACTTTGGTAAAATGTAAATTCAGTTTGTGGAAATGCGTCTATGACATCGTTAAATAAATCTTCTTGTCGCATTGCACCATAATGCATTTTGTCTCTAAGATGAAGTTGATTTAAATTGGGACCATGAATGATCAGTATTTTCATATGTTTCTTCCTTTTAAATATGTCATAATCCGGTCAACTGTTTCATCAATATGACCTTCATTTGTAATCACTGTATCTGCAAAATCTAAATATTTAAACATTCTTTCATCGTATAGTTGCTTTAATGATTTTTGTTTTAATAGCGGTCTATGCTGACTATGTTGTATTCTTTCTTCAATGTGTTCAACATCAACCATGATATAAATGACGATGCCTTCATTCATTATCGCTTTGTGAGATTTGTTTAAAATAATGCCACCACCACATGCAATGACTGCTTTTTGGTGACAATTTTTTTTTAAACATTCAGTTTCTTTAATTCGGAACGTGGTTTCACCATAAGTGTCAAATATCTCATGAATAAACATATGCGCATTTTTTTCAATTTCATGATCTAAATCAATCGCACTGACATTTAATTGTGTCGCTAATTTCTTAGCAATCGATGATTTACCAGATCCTGGCATTCCGATTAAATATATTGGATAGACTATATTTTCCATGCTTCGACAACCTTTATGACGTCTTCTACTAATGTCTTTGAAGTGGCATCAAATACCTGAGCATCCATTTGGTGTTTAAACCACGTTTTTTGTTTTTTTGCAAATGCCATAGATTTTTTAATGATCATTTCTTTCATTGTATCATAATCATACATACCAGATAGATATTGTTCGATTTCCCTATACCCAATAACATCTTTTATCTTGTGTGATGCACGAATGGTTTTGACTTCTTCAACAAACCCCTCTGAGAGTTGTTTTTCTAATCGTTGCCATAATCTTTTCTTGAGTAATTGTCTTTCGATATCTAAATAAATCGTCAGCACATCATAAAGAGGTTTATTTTTGCCGTTTTTTGATGAAGGTAGATGCCCTTGTTGAATGAGTTCATAGGCTCTTAACAAACGCCTTCTATTATGAGGATCGCCTTCATATTTTGGGTCGTGATGCTTGATATATGAATATAGCGCTTCATTCGTTAATTCATTTTCTTTTTCTTGTCTTTCAGCAGCGCTAAAGTCATAGTCATACAATGCTGCTTTTATATAAAATCCGGTACCACCTACAATCAAAGGAAACGATAGGTGTTCTATCAACTGACGAGCATCTGATTGAAAACGATTGACATCATAGTGTTGTGAAGGATCGACAACATCTAATAAATGATGTCTTACACCTTGTTTCTCTTGTTCTGTAACTTTTGCAGATCCAATATCATACGATTGATATACTTGAACAGAGTCACCATTAATTATTTCAGTACCAAAATGTTTCGCTAGTTCAACGCCTAAGGCTGTTTTTCCTGATGCAGTCGGTCCTACAATGACTAAAACTTTTTTCATGAGACGACTCTTTTAAACATTTTTTCAATATCATAATACGTCAACATGATGATTGTAGGTCTACCATGAGGGCAAGAATAAGGCATATCACAAGCCTTCAATTGGTTATATAAACTTATCATTTCTGCTTCATTGATTCTTTGATTCGCTTTGATTGAACCTTTACAACTTACATCTTTTGCAAGCAAATCTTTTAAATGCGCTAAATTGACTTGAGTGCCTTGATGATGTGCTTCAAAAATGTGTTCCACGGCAAGCTCTAAATCGGTATCTCTAATGGCTTTAGGATGTTTAATTACACCTGTTTCATTGATGGTAAACCCAAATGATTCATAAACATGGTTTAGTGATAATATATCATCTCTAGTCGTCTCATCGAATGATAATGGATACGGGACGATTCTTTCTGTCGTGATATGAAAATCTTTTTCAAATTGACTGACATAATACTCATAACGGATGCGTTCTTGTGCTGCATGTGCATCAAGCAGTGCTAATCCATGGTCATGTTGAAATAACCCATATGTCCCAGCAAGCATGTTTAAATAATATAGTTCAGGTAGTTTTTGTCCCGGGAGAATTTCTTTTTGATCATCTTCAAATATATGTTGGAAATCTAAAGACTGAATATCATATGATAGTGTTTGTTCTAATGGTTTGACGATTTGTCTTGGTTTTGTCTGAAAGTAATTTTTAATGTGTGATTCAATATGATATTTTATGACTTGCTCATTGGCTAATTTGACTTGAAGTTTTTGAGGATGAATATTCACATCAACTCTTGAAGGATCAATGGTGATATAGGCAAGACATATTGGATATCTTTTCACCATTAATAATCCATCAAATCCATTCATGATACCTTCTTGAACTGCGAAGTGTTTCACATATCTTTGGTTAATAAATGTATACATGAATTGCTTATGTGATACATTTACATCTGGTGGTAAAAAATACAGTGACATATGTGTGTGTTGAACATCACTTTCAATATGTATTAAATCTTTGGAATAGGTTTGTCCAAACAATTCATGCATAAGGGTAGTCACTTGACCAGATCCCGTTGTTTGTTTAAATATGGTCTCATCTTCCATCAGTGTGAATGCAATATGAGGATGTGACAAGGCAAGTTGATAAAACAATTGTCTGAGCTGTCTTTGATGTTGATAATCTGATGATAAAAATTTAAATCGCGCAGGTGTATTGTAAAACAAGGAAGTGACGATCACTTTAGTACCAGTATTTCTAGCAATGGTGGTGTCATCAATGAGTAGTCCACCTTCATACGTTAATTGTATGGCATCTGATGATGCTTCTTTTGTTTGTATGTCAATACGAGATACTGAGGCAATCGCAGCTAGTGCTTCACCACGAAACCCAAGGGAAGCAATACGCTGTAAATCTTTCGCTTCGTATAATTTTGAAGTAGCATGTCTAACACATGCCAAATTCGCATCTTCATATGACATGCCTATACCGTCATCATCAACACTCACTTCTGTTAATCCTTGATCTTTGAGCGAAATCTTAATGTGAGTTGCTTGAGCATCTAAGGCATTTTCAACTAACTCTTTAACAACATTTGCTGGACGTTCGACGACTTCGCCAGCTGCAATCATATTCGATAAAGCATCTGACATTTTCTTGATCTTATTCATCGTCTTCTCCATGTTTTGTGTCTTTAAGCTTTTGGATCCAGCTCAATGCTTCAAGTGGTGTCAAATGATTAATATCTATTTCATCTATCATTCCTAAAGTGTTCGAGAATTCTGTTTGTTTTTCTTCTACAGGTGTATCTTGATACGTAAAAAGATTGAACTGATGTTGACGTCTTATTGATTCAAATTCTTTTAAGATAACTTGACTTCTTGAAATGACTTCAGTCGGTAAATTCGCAAGTGCAGCGACTTGAATACCATAAGATTTATCAGATTTACCTGGTTTCACTTGATGCAAGAAAATCATTTCAAGATTTTTTTGTTTCGCAGTAACATGCACATTAATGAGATGTTTTAAGTGGGCATCTAAACTTGTAAGTTCATGATAGTGTGTCGAAAATAATGTATGTGCTTGAATATGATGATGAATATATTCTAAAATACCCTGTGCTAAAGCCATACCATCATATGTTGCAGTACCTCGTCCAATTTCGTCAAAGATCAATAGACTTTTAGACGTTGCTTGTCTCAAAGCTTCATTCGTTTCGAGCATTTCCATCATAAATGTAGATTGTCCACTCGCGATATCATCACTTGCACCGATTCTGGTAAAGATGCCGTCATAAATACAAACATTAGCCTCAGATGCAGGTACAAAAAAACCTACTTGTGCCATTAATACAATGAGTGCAATCATTCTCATATATGTTGATTTACCACTCATATTTGGTCCTGTCATCAGTAACATATCATTGTGTTCCAAATGACAATCATTGTGTACATATGACGTTAATTGTTCTATGACTGGGTGACGACCATCTCTAATCTTAAGCGTTTGTGAATGATTAAACCTTGGTTTCACGTATCTTAATGTTTGAAACGCTTTTGCTAATGATGAAAAAACATCAATCTCTGATAATGCTTGACTAATAAGAAGTAATGATTCATAGTGCCTCATGACATCTTGTATCACCTGTTCAAAAATCTCAGTTTCTTTCTTGATTCGATTTTCTTGTGCTTGAATGATTTTTTGTTCTTGAGCTCTCAGTTCAGGCGTAGTAAAACGTTCACTGTTTTTAAGTGTTTGTTTTCTTTCAAACCCCCATGATTCATCATAGGATTGCATTTGACCTTTGGTAATTTCTAAGAAATAACCAAACACACGATGGTGACCGATTTTCAATTGTTTTAAGCCTGTGAATGTCTTTTGTGATTCAAGATATGTGTCTAACCATGACTCAAAGTGTTCATATGTATGATTAAATTCATCCAATGTTTGATCAAAGCCAGCTTTGATATAGCCACCTTCTGACGTACTCGTTGGTGGATCATCAACAATCGCTTGATTTAAATATTGATTGAGTGATTCAAGATTAGGTAATGCTTCAGCTTTCGATGCTAATGGTTCAGGATAAAAACTCAAATAATGTTTAATGTCTTCATAAGCACTTAACGTTTGCCTTAGTTGAATGACATCTTTCGGAGTCACTTTATGATATGCAAAACGTTGTGTAAGACGATACATGTCATAAACTTCTTTTAATGACTTAAATAAATCTGTGACATCGATTTGTGATTGAAAAGCTTCAATCATTCCATGTCTTTTTTCTATGTCCTCAATATCCATGAGTGGCGTACTGATTAATCGTTTTAAATATCTTGAACCCATTGCTGTGTGTGTATGATTCAATACTTTGTAAAGCGAATGTCCTGAAGCACTCTCAAAAACATCTAAATGTCTTAAGACGTGAGCATCTAGATGTAATTGATGTTTTTGTTGAATGGATTCAAAAGGAGGAATGTGATCAATAGGGTGTTGTTGTGTTTCCGAAATGTAAAATAAAACAGATCTAATCGCTTCTTTCATAGCACCTAGAAAAGGTTTTAAAGATTTCGGATTAAATGTTTTGGTCAATTCTATCTTTGTTGTAAGTACTTGAGGTATAGATGGAAGATCAATGACCGAGACGACTTCTTTAATACCTTCTTTTTTTAACACATCAAACGCTTCATGAAGTGTGGCATACAATGAGACAAAACCTTCACCTGTTGACATGTCTAAATATGCGAATCCAACACCTTCTTCAGTCACATGAATACCAGAAATGAAATTGTGTTCCGATGGATCTAATATCATGTCTTCTAACACTGTGCCTGGTGTAATGAGTCTTGTGACTTCTCTCTTAACTAAGCCATTACCAGGAGGTGTGACTTGTTCAGCAATTGCTACCTTCATACCTTCTTTTATCAATTTTTGTATGTATATGGCTGCAGAGTGATAGGGTACACCACACATCGGTATATTTGACTCTTTATGTCTTGATGTTAAAGTGATATCAAGAATATTTGATGCTAAGACTGCATCGTCAAAAAACATTTCATAAAAGTCACCAAGTCTAAAAAAGACTATCGCGTCTGCGTAGTCTTCTTTAATGGTTAAATATTGTTTTATCATCGGCGTATGTTGGTCTTTCACCATAACACTCCTCTATGATTTAAGTCCTATAAAGTTATAAAATGACGAAATATGTTCTAAGATGCCTTTACCAAGTAGTTTTACACTATTTAATATGTCGTTAATCGCATCTAATGAAGGAATATCAGAAAAATGTATCACACTTCCATATATAAAGAGTACGGTAAATACAATGACTGCGATGATCAATGCAAATACTGCGATTCTCATCACAACAAAGAATACAAAGAGGATGAATTTCCAGATAAATCGAATTTCTATAGGAATTTTTTGTTGACGTTCTTTTTTCGTAAGTAATGCTTTATCACCATCAATTTCTAAATTATCATCTTTGAAAGGAAGTTTACTTCTTTGAACTCTTGCTGCATTAATGAATAATCCTTGAGACTTGATATCTGGACGTTCACTTGACTGTTCTTCTTGTTTGGATTTCTCAGTAGAAGGTTCAGTTGGAGCAGGTGACTCAGAAGGTGTTGGTTCTTTTGGCGCATTTTCTGGTGTGTTCGCCTTAGGCTCTTCTTTAGCTTCTTCTTTTGGCGCTTTTTCTGGTGTGTTCGCTTTAGGCTCTTCTTTAGCTTCTTCTTTTGGCGCCTTTTCTGGTGTGTTCGCCTTAGGCTCTTCTTTAGCTTCTTCTTTTGGAGACTGTTTTTCACTCATCTTATCTTTAGGGGCTTGATCTTGTTGAGTATCTTCATCATCAAAATGATAATCTGATATTTCAGGTTTAAAGTAAGATTCATTAGTTTGATGTGCATTTTCAAGAATAAATTCAATTATTTCTTCTTTATTAAGCTCCGTTGACACTTTAATATCATTATCCATCGCATAACGTTGAATTGCGATGACAGTCATTTTAGTTAACGTTTCTTTTAATTCATCTGTTAATTGTTTTCTTTCTTCTAATTCATTAAAGATAATTTGTAAACGTTGTTGTTTTTTAAGTCTTTTTGGTACATCTACACCATACTTCTTACCAATTTCACGAATTTCAACAAGTGTTGAACTTTGAAATAATACAGGTCTAATTTTCTTAGGTGTTAATCCGTCTAAATGGTTAGATTCATCGTAAAATATGTCATCAATGGCATTATTGTAAGCTTTAATATCTGAAAAACCAAGACCTTTTTTCTTAGAGTTTTCTTCAGCATTCTTAAATAACTCACTCATATGTTCTTCACTAACGCCACTTTCAATCATGTAATTAATGATAGCAATCCAAAGAGATTCCATAAACGAAACATTGGTATCATCTAAATCATAGTACTTTAATAAATTAACACATTGGGTATCACTATACTCTTTGAACCACTGTAAACGGTAATTAAGTTCATCAGCTAAGCTATCACTTTCTTCTCTAGTTTGTTTGACCTTATCTTTAAGCACTTCTTTGATGACATCCATTCTTAAACGTCTTGGCATGTTTAAAGATAAAGACTTAAAGAAGTCTATTACATCGTTTGGCTCTAAAGAGTAAAGATGCTTCACCACGTTCTTTAATTCGTACGTTTTCTTATTTAACTTTATTGACGATTCTAATTTTAATTTGTCCATAGATACCCTCCATGAGCCTTAACATTTTTATGATACATTAAAAAACTTATTTATTCAATACATTAAGAGATTTTCCGTTACTTCAAAGATACTTCTTTTAAAAGGTCATTGATATCTGTTTCAATCGTCTCAGTAAAGATTTTTAACATATCATTGATGACTGATTGTAAATATAAGTATTCTCTCATCAATGGAAATGCATCAATCTGATTTTGTGAATCATCCTTTATTAAAGATTTTTCTAGTTGTTGATATCTTTTGATGTCAGCATTATCCTTTAAAGCTTCAATAAATGCTTCGTATGATTTCAAACGGCTTCACCTAATAAAAACCAAGTTTTAGCTTCTGTAATTTTAACTTTGACGATATACCCTATCAAGGAGGCATCGCCTTTAAAATTAACAAGTTTTTGATGTGGTGAATAACCTGCTAAAACACTATCATCAGTTTTGGAAGGTCCATCGACAAGCACTTCAACAACTTCTCCAACGAATCTTTCGTTACCTTTTAAATATCCTTCGTTAATTAATTCATTTAATTGATATAATCTAGCTTTTTTTGTTTCCATGTCAGTGAGATCTTCGTATTCTGCAGCAGGTGTTCCTTCCCTAGGAGAAAAAATAAATGTAAATGCGCCTTCAAAGTCTGCATGACGTACTAGATCTAAAGTTTCCATAAAATCTTCATCAGTTTCTCCTGGAAAACCAACAATGATATCCGTCGTTACTGAAATTCCAGGTACTGTTTCTTTAAGTTGTTTTAATTTTTTTAAGTAGCTTTGTTTGGTGTAACGTCTATTCATTTTTCTTAAAACACTCGCAGAACCTGACTGTACCGGAAAATGAAAAAATGGCTTGAGGCTGTCACAATCTCTCATTGCTTCCATTGTTTTAACATCTAAATCATGTGGATGACTCGTTGTAAATCGTATTCTAGGGATTCCTGTTTTATCTAAATCTCTCAATAAATCTCCAAATGTATAACTACGATCACTAAAATCTTTACCATAAGCATTGACGTTTTGGCCCAAAAGTGTCACTTCTAAATAGCCTGCATCTTTTAATTCTTGAACTTCTTTAATAATATCTTCTTTATATCTAGAACGTTCTTTGCCTCTTGTATAAGGGACAATGCAATATGTACAAAACTCATCACAACCAAACATGATATTTACCCATGCTTTTTTCTGATGATTTCTAGCTTTTGGTAAATTTTCAACCACATTTCCTTCTTCAGAGTATACTTCAATGACTCTTTCTTTAGAAAACATGGCAGTTTGAATGTATTCTGGCAACTTATGAACATTGTGAGTTCCAAATACAATATCCACATGTTGGTATGTTTTTAAAATTCGATTCACGACTTTTTCTTCTTGTGCCATACATCCTGATAAAGCTAATATTAAATCTGGATTATGTCTTTTTAAAGCTTTTAATCTTCCAAGTTCACCCCAAACACGATTCTCTGCATTTTCTCTAATCGCGCACGTGTTTATAATAATGACATCAGCTTCTGCTTCAGTTTCTGCAGCTTTAAAATCCATGAGTTTTAAAATACCTGCCATGGTTTCGGCATCTGCTTCATTTGCTTGACATCCGTATGTTTGAACCCAATATGCTTTACCATGTCCAATACGTTGTTGACCTTCTTGTATTTGAAAATCATCATGAAGCACATCTTTTTTTGAACGTTCCCGAGCTTTACTCAAGTCAGGTCTTAAATATTTCTCTACATCTATATCCATAACTAACCTCTATTCATATTATATCAATGAATGTTAAAAATAAAAGATCATTCACTTTCTAAATGAATGGTTTCACTAATATGGTTTTCAGTATCTATAAACCATCCATTTAACTGTTTTTTTCCATCTGCAACGACATTAGGTGATGAGAATCCATTTAAAAATCGATCGATAACAATGTCTTTTCTTACACCTATCACACCGTTTAATGGTCCAGTCATGCCTAAATCAGACATATAAAATGTTCCTTGAGGGAGTGTCCTATGATCGTTTGTTTGTACATGTGTATGTGTTCCATAGATGATATCTATTTTTCCGTCAAAGTAATGACCTAAAGCAACTTTTTCACTGGTGGCTTCTGCATGAATATCTAAAATTGACACATCATGTTCAATTTTTGACATTAAATTGTCAATGGCATAAAATGGACTTTCTAAATTTGCATTCATAAATGTACGTCCTAACACATTCATAATAAGAATTTTTTGACCATTAAAATTTAACAACACATACCCTTTACCAGGTGCATCAGCAAAATTGACGGGTCTTGCTATATTTGATTCATCAATAAATGCTTTTAATTCTTTATTAGCCCAGACATGGTTCCCCATCGTAAGAGCGTGAATACCCATACTCATTAAGGATTTGTAAATTTTCTTTGTGATACCTCTACCATTGGCTGCATTTTCAGCATTTGCAATGATGAGATGTGGTCTATATTGAGTTTTTAACTTTGGTAAATATGATGCCAAAATGTTTAACCCTGGTTCACCATATATGTCACCAATCATGAGTACTTTCATATTGAATTCCTTTTTAAGAAAAAGAGGCAATTCGCCTCTTATTTCGCTACGTCTGTTGCTCTTGTTTCTCGAATAACTGTAACCTTAATTGTCCCAGGATACGTCATTCTTGATTCAATTTGTTCTTTAATGACACGTGCAACTTGGAACGTTGAAGCATCATCAATTTGTTTCGGTTCAACGATCACTCTTATTTCACGTCCTGCTTGAATAGCGTATGATTTTCTAACACCTTCAACTTCTTTAGAAATTTCTTCAAGTTGTTGGAGACGTTTAATATAGTTTTCCATTGATTCGCTTCTCGCACCTGGTCTAGCTGCTGATAAGGCATCAGCTGCAGCCACTAATACAGCAATGACTGATTCAGGATCTTTATCACCGTGGTGAGATGCTATGGCGTCAATCACCACAGATGGTTCTTTGTATCGACTCACTAAGTTGACACCAATTTCAACGTGACCACCTTCTATTTCATGGTCAACTGCTTTACCAATGTCATGAAGTAATCCTGCACGTCTAGCAAGAATTTCGTCTTCATGTAATTCAGCAGCTAATTTCCCTGCCAAAAATGCGACTTCTATTGAGTGTTTCAACACATTTTGTCCATAACTTGTTCTAAAACTCAAGCGACCAAGTAATTTCACTAAATCAGGATGAATACGACCAATACCTGTTTGGAAAATGGCATCTTCTCCTGCTTCTCTAATGAACATATCTACTTCTTGTCTAGCACGTTCGACCACTTCTTCTATACGTCCTGGATGGATTCTTCCATCTGCAACAAGTGTTGTTAATGCTCGTCTTGCAATTTCTCTACGTACTGGATCAAACCCACTCAACACCACCGCTTCTGGTGTATCGTCAATAATTAAATCTACACCGGTCAAGGCTTCAAGTGTTCTAATATTACGACCTTCCCTACCAATAATACGACCTTTCATATCATCATTAGGAATATCTACTACTGTAACTGTTCTTTCTGTTGTGGTTTCGCTTGCATATTTTTGCATCGCGTTCGCCATCAATAATTTTGCTCTTGATTGAACTTCAATTTTCGCTTTTTCTTCCTCTTCGCGAATATATAGCGCTGTTTCTTCAGCCATTTGATCTTCAACACGTTTTAAAATGATGTCACGTGCTTGATCAGGACTCAAGTTGGAAATTTCTGCGAGTTTGTTTTCTTGTTCTTTCAATGCATCTTCCATTTTGCTATTAAGTTGGTCTAATTGTTCTTTTCGCTGTTCAAGTTTTTGTTCTTTATTTGAAATTGATTCTTCACGTTTATCTAAATAAACAGAACGATTGTTTAATGCATCTTCACGTTGTGATGCTTTATTTTCAAGCGTGATGACAACCTGACGTCGTTCTTTTAAATCATTTTCATTTTCTTTTTTTAGTTGAAAAATTTCTTGTTTCGTTTCTAAGATAGACTCTTTTTTTAAACGAGATCCTTCTTTTTTACCGTTTTCAATAATTTTTTCAACTTCAGCACGAGCTTCTTTTAGACTTTTATCGTGTTGTTTAACACGAAAGAAATACCCTAATAAAACGCTCACTAAGAATGTTAGCAAAATGGAGAGAATTAATCCAAATGTATTAATCATCGTTTTTCCTCCATTTATTCATTTGTTTAATAGTTTTAACAACAATTTTACTACTCACATATTATACATGAGATTACAAATCTTTTCAATGTATGAATTTATATTCTTTATATTTTTAACACATAATGTATAATAGAAAATGAAAGATTTAAAGGAGTACAATTATGAAAAAAGAAACAACAAAAAAATCTTTTTGGAAAACATTTCACCAGTATCGATTAAAAATTGCTTTGGCTGCTTTTATTGTTGTCATCCCTATAGTTCTACTTTTTGCAGCATACATATCTCCTCTAGTCCAATCAACCCGAGCCTCATTTGATCAAGAAATTACTGAAGAAAGTACTTTTATTTCATCTTTTAAAGACTTGGAAGATGTTGAGGACGTTTATTTAGGATTCACTTGGAAGGAACTTGTTTTACCACGTGAAGATACTGAAGGTAATTTAGTTGGTGGTAGTTTTATATTTAGTGTCAATTATAATATTGATGAGAATATAGATATTTCAAATGTGCGCGTCATTGTTTCACTTCAACCTAGATTTACAACGTTTAGAGATGTTAGTGCTGAAATACGTCTAACTAGTTACTCATCAAGAGATGTTGCTGTGAGTCACAATCTATCTTATCCATTAAACCCTTTGTGGTTTGTGACAATTAATGAACCTACTGTCTACATCAAACTTATGTATGATAAAGGTGTATCAGGAGAACTAGAACCTATTACAGAGACAGAATATATCAAAGTTTCTTTAGCGAATGTTGATCCATTAGAAGTAAGTTATGCATAATAAAAACACCTTCGTATTGAAGGAGTTTTTTTTAATACGTAATATTATAATGTGTTAATACTTTCTGCTCTAATTGATTTGCAATATCCGGATTATCTAATAAATATTGCTTGGCATTCTCTCTACCTTGACCTATTTTTTGATTATCTAAAGCATACCAAGCACCTGATTTTTGAACGAAATCTAAATCCGTTGCTAAATCAAGTAATTCACCAATCTTAGATATACCTTGTCCGTAGACGATATCTACTTCAACAACTTTAAAAGGTGGTGCAACTTTATTTTTGACCACTTTTATTTTTGCTTTATTTCCTATGATGTCAGTACCATTTTTTATCGCTTCAGAACGTCTAATTTCAAGTCTAACACTCGAATAAAATTTCAACGCTCTTCCGCCTGGTGTTGTTTCAGGATTTCCAAACATAACACCAATTTTTTCACGTATTTGATTAATAAAAATTGCTGTCGTATTCGTCTTTGAAATAACACCTGAAAGTTTTCTCATTGCCTGACTCATGAGTCTAGCTTGTAATCCAACATGTGAGTCACCCATATCTCCATTGATTTCTGCTTCAGGAACTAAGGCAGCCACAGAGTCAACAACGACAGTATCTACTGAACCACTTCTTACTAAAGCTTCAGCAATCTCTAATGCTTGCTCTCCAGTATCAGGTTGCGAAAGTAATAGATTGTCGATATCAACACCTAGCTTTTTTGCATATTGTGCATCTAGTGCATGTTCTGCATCTATGAATGCGACATAACCACCTAACTTTTGTGCTTCTGCGATAGCATGTAAAGCTAACGTTGTCTTCCCTGAACTTTCTGGTCCATAGACTTCAATAATTCTACCTTTAGGAAAACCACCAACACCTAATGCAATATCTAAACCTAATGAACCGGTTGGTGTCGCTTCAACTTTACGATCTGGTTCATCACCTAATCTCATGATGGCACCTTTACCGTATTGTTTTTCAATTGATTTTAATGCTTGCTCTAATGCTTGAGATCTTTTTTTATCATCCATGTTTAATCCTCCACCCATATTATAGGCCATATGGTTTTCATTTTCTTAAATTTGTTTTGTGAACACTTGGCGATACTTATATAAATATTCTAATCCGCTTGAAACAGTTAGAATAACCGTTATCCATATTAATACACTTGAGACAATCATGTTCCATTCATAACCTTCAAATAATAAATAAGTTAAGGTCAACATGGTCCATGCTGTTTTATATTTCCCTAATTGACTTGCTGAGATCACAATCTTTTCTTCCACAGCAATTAATCTAAGACCACTCACCATGAATTCTCTCAAGATAATAATCACTATGACCCATATAGGAATTATTTGAACAAAAAGTAAATAACTAAATGCAGTTAATACAAGTACTTTATCTGCAATTGGATCTAAAAACTTTCCAAATGTTGTAATCGTTTGTGTTTTTCTTGCGATATAGCCATCTAAGAAATCAGTAAATCCAGCAAGAACAAAAAGTAAAGCAAATAAAAACTCTGAAGTTGTGAGTGTCCAAAATAATTGATGATTTTGAAATGAAGATATACTTAATACGATTAGCATCATTGGAATCATGAAAAATCTTGATAATGTAAGTTTGTTTGCCAAATTCATGGTTTCTTACCAACTTTCCTTAATTATTTTACCATAAAAAAGTTTTAGTTGTTGCTTTTTTAGCTATGTTTTGATAGAATTAAATCGCGTAAATTGGAGGTGAAACAATGGCAAATATCAAACAACAAATCAAACGTAACAAAACTAACGAGAAGAGACGTTTATTTAATGCATCATTTAAGTCATCTGTTCGTACAGCAATAAAGGCCTTTGAGCGTGCGGTTGAAAGTAAAGATGCCGACGCTGCTAATACTGCATTAGCTTTCGCAAATAAAAAACTCGATAAAGGTTTAGCAAAAGGAATTTATCATAAAAATTTCGTTGCTCGTAACAAATCAAACTTAGCGAAAACGGTCAATCAACTTTCAGCTTAAAAAAAAGAATGTAAGTTCTTTTTTTTATCTAAATTTCTTTGCAATCTCAATATCTTTCATGCCATTGCGTTGTGGAAACATTTGTAATTGTGGGAATTTTAATCCACGATATCCATATTTGTGGTTATATCCGATGGTGTTAATGTATGTTTCAAATGTTTGTTCTTTTTCTTTTAACATATTTAAAAATACATGATATGTCGCAATCACATCATCTAATGCACGATGCGTACTTGGTGTGTCGACTTGGTAATGATTGACAGCATCTCCAAGCTTGTGTGGATAGGGATGTCTATCTCTAAATACTGTTAAAACATCCAGTACCGAATGCTTAAAAGTATATGAATTTGAAATGTATTTCTTGAAAAAGGGCACCAAAAAACCAATATCAAACATCACGTTATACCCCATAATAATCGCATCTTCATCTATAAATTGGTATAAGGCTTGTGCAGCGTCTAGTTGTTCAATGCCTTTTTCTTTTAGCATACCATCCGTGATATGTGTGATTTCAATAATTTTTTGTGGTAATAAAGTGTCTGCCTTAACAAGTGTTGAATACGTTTCATATTCTAAGGGTTGATCAAGCGATACTTTTAACGCACCAATTTCTATTATTTGATCTTTATATCCACTAAATCCAGTTGTTTCAAAATCTATGATCACTAATTTATTCATGATTCATATCTCCTAATAAAAATAATTCTACACCTAAAGCTTTATCTATTCTTCCTGATTTTATTAAATAATCTAGGCGAGCCACTTGATCAATATATGTTTGAATGACTTTTAAGGCAATAGACTTTGCTTCTTTTATCATATAATATGCTTTACCAGAACTTATCTGTAATGATTTAGAAATAAAATCTTGATTTTTCCTTTGATTTAAAAGTATTTTTGTGTCTTCTAAATCATTAAGTCTTCTACCTATCAGTTGAAGAATTCGAATAGGATCTTGTTGCTGGTTTCGTAAATCATGATACATGTTTATCGCTTTAGCAAATTGTTTTTGTAAAAATTTATCGACAAGGGCGTATACGTTATCTTCTAACGGCAAAGGTACAAGGTTTTCTATATCTATTTTTTTTACATGCTTTTGTTTTAATGAATACGTGATGATTTTATCCAAATATGACTTTAACTGATCAGGATGATATGAAAGTCTACTAATTAAAAGCATTAGTGCATCACTATCGATTGTAATCTCTTGAGTATGAAATGTTTTTTTGATCATTTCTGACATTTTAACATCATCGTACATCTCTACTTCATGATGATCAACATACAAATCTAATACATGTCTAAATGATTTATCTTCATCCAAATGAGATGCTAATAAAATTAAGACAACATCTTCAGGAGAACTTTTGAAAAAGGATTCAATACTTGATTTTGCAAATTCATTATCATAGATTAATTCAAAATGCTTAACGACAATTAGCTTCTGATCTGTAAAAAATGGTGGTGAAATTATATCTTCGTAAATCACATCAAATGATTGTTCTGAGAGATCATAAAAAGAACGACCCTCTTCATCAATCTGCAACGATTGAATCAGTTCGTTAACTTCATCTAACATAATTGCTTGTGATGAACCATAAAACAAATATTGCTTTAACATGTTGACTCCTAATTTTATTATACCAAAAAAAGTTTATGGTTCATATGTCTTTATCTTCATATCATTGTCTCTAATTTCTATTTGTATCGTTCCCATTGTGTCAGTTCTGTAAATAAATATAGTCTTGTGTTCTAATGTTTCAATTACAGATTCGTGTGGCATACCATAATGATTATTCCTGCCAACACTGATAAGTGCATATGTTGGTTGAACGTGATTTAAAAAAGCTAATGAGGTTGAGGTTTTAGAACCATGATGGCCAATTTTAAGAAATTCTGAGCGTAACATGTCTCCATATTTTAAAATCAATTCATTTTCTGATGCTATGGTTGCATCACCCATTAATAAAAAATCAATTGCATTGATTGATAATTTTAAAACCAGTGAATTTGCATTATCACTTCCTAAATCTTTATTTATTACAAATGACTGAATCAACACATCACCACAATTAAATTTTTGGAATCGTTTTAATGGTTTAAATCCATCAATCGTTTGAAATGGAGCGGTGTACATTTTTTTGACCTTAAATTGATCAATCAGATCATTTTTTTCTTTTGTGTGATCTAAGTCATTATGAGTCAAAAATAAATAATCTATCGTATTTTTGCCTAATCCTTTCAAGGTTTCAGTAACACCTTCAAAAGCATCAACCACTGCCAAACACCCTCTACTATCAACGATAAACGCATCTCCTTGACCAACATCTAACATAAAAAAAGTATTTGTATTATCAATCCGTACAGAAACAAATGACAATGTCAATATGATAAGTAAACTATAAGCTCGAATGATGAGCTGCTTGTAAGATTTTGACATCAAAATCCAAAGCATACTCAACACACTTAACCATTGAAAAATACCTAAAAGATTTGGAAAAAATATAATCTTATTGATATGACTAAATTGCTCAATAACGATTGTAATCCACTGATATATCTCATAAAAAAAGTGATCAAAAACAGGAATGAACCAAACAACAAGTGATCCTAAAAAAACAACGACACTTACAAGAAAAACAAACACGGGTGTAAGCACTATAGATAACAAATTCATTTCATTCGACCATATGTTAATTAACAAAGACACATGAATGCTTAAAATAAAATAAAACTTCAGTCCCTTTAAATGAATTACATCTCTTAAAACTCTAATAAAAATAACAATGGTATAACCAAAAATAAAACCCATGTTATAGATCAGATAAGGTGAAATGAATAGATGTATGATCAATGAGAATAATATAACAATCACTGGGTTAATGTTGATATTCAGATACTTCAATGATTGGTAAATCAACCAAAGCAATATATATCTAAACATGGTATAATGCCATTCATGTAAATACCAAAACATCAATAAAATTAAGATATATACCCATTGATATATACGTTCATTGTTAATAAACCATCGTTTCAACAATCTCAGTAATGTATATATATGCAATCCCGTAACTTTGAATAAAAACAAAATGTTAAGAGATGATAACAACTGTCTATCTAAATCACTATTTTCACCAAACCAAAGTGCTTGGATGACTGGACTTGATTTTAACTGCTGAATGCTATTCATGAGTTCATACCTGAACGTTTGAATATGCCATTGATTCGTTTTTAATGACACTTGTTCGACGATGATTTGACCGTGAATATGATGTCCTAGATAATAATTTTTTTCATCAAATCCAAAAGGTCTAGTTTTATTTTCAAATTCTTGAACGTTCCCTCGTAAAATGAGTACATCACCAATTGTATATTCATCTAATTGACTGTATAATACATACCTTTTTTTCGTATCATATCTTATAACATTGACTTGAAATGTTTCATGATAATCAATTGCAACAATTTTACCTTCACCGTCAATTTCATTCATTGGATTATTATTACTTATAATTAATAACGTAAAATAAATGATAAAAACCCCTAATACGTAATAGTTGATATGTGTTTTAAAATATAAAAGATATAACAGTAACAGAGGGATAATCCATACAAAACGTATACTAAATATGACGCCAATTATTGTAATCAGTGTAAAACTAATTGGCAGACGTTGTAATGTAAGGACGAAGATTTTCCAATGTCGCTTGACCAATGTATTTTACCTTTAATAGTTCTTCAATATCTTTAAATTCACCCTGTAATGTTCGATACAAAATCAGTTCTGCCGCTCGATTTTCCGTCATATAAGGGATTTGAATGAGTTCCATAAAACTGGCTTTATTAATATTCACTTTAATAATAACTTCTTCTAAGACTTCTTCTTTAAATGGAATGAAAATAGATGTATTCGAATTATAATAGGCTTGTAGATGATGATTCATGTCTGCCTGATCTAAATATCCACCTGCGTATTGTATAATCTCATATAAAGAGACGTCATCATAAAAAACCAACGTTTTTGGAAAAGTCACCGCACCATTAATCGTGATGTAAAATGGTGTCTTAGTATTTAACGTTTCAACTTTATCGCCTTCAGGAAGGTTCCACAAAGCTAAAGACATAAAAAACAATAAGATCAGTAGCCATATATGTTTCATATTAAACTCCTTACTTTATCCTATGAAACAAGAAATAAATTACTTAAAAAAAACTCACCGCTTCGCGATGAGTATGACTTTTTCTTCATTGATAAATGGAATGATTTTTACTTCAAATCCTTTATTTTTTAAATATATTTTTATGTATTCAATATCATGTATGAATTGCTTTATTCGAATCACTTCGCCATTGACTTTGACTACATGATTGATTGTTTTGAGTCGAACAGTTCTTTTCCAATAATACTTAAAAGGATCAATCCCTTTTTCTTCATAACTATCGATGGATTGATAAATATCAAAAATAATCATTCCTGACCCTTGTAACGCATCCAATGCATGGTCAAGCACCACCAAAGGTTTTTTAGTAAAATTCAAAACATCTTGAGACATACATATCAGTGAACCATAAAATGGCCAAGGTCTGTGCATATCATGTATGCGATACGCTATACCTTCAACATCTTTACTCGCAATATCGATCATTTTAGAATCAATATCAAAAGCATAGACTTTATTTGCATAATGACGTAGCCTTCTTGTTAATCTACCTGTTCCACAGCCAACATCAATGATGATATCTTGATGTCCAAATCCTTTTACAATGTCCTCATATGTATCGTAAACAAGCTCAGGTATCAATGCATCATATAGCTGTTGAAATTGATCACTCATGTGGTGTCATAAACTCCATTAAACGTTCATCTAAATTGTAAAACTGACGATCCTCTTCATGAAACAAGTGAATAATAACATCATAGCAATCCATCAACATCCAAGATGTTCCATTTCCTTCTACTTGTTTAATTTCTTTCGGATCGATGGCTTTCTTAATATAGCTAATCGCAGCATTTGATTGTCTATCTGTTGTCGTACCTATAATAAAATAATCATAAAACGGCGACTGTCCTTTTAAATCGAATACTTTAATATCTTTTGCTTTGACTGTTTCTAATTGATCAATAATGGTTTTTACTTTGTCCATATACGCTCCTTGTAAAAATCGTAGGCTTGTTTAAGATTATTGTGTGGCTCTTTTTTTGACTCAATAAACTGACTCATTTTTAAGTGCAGTGATTGTATCAATGCATGATTCATATCTTTTTTTGCCAATTTAAAAAGTTTGTTTGGATTCCATTTTTTTCTCTTAGGTTCACACATATCTGCAACAAGAACTAATTTTTCAATATCGCACATATTTGGTCTTCCTGTACTGTGATAATATATTGCATTCAAAATATTCTCATCATCAATCAATAGCTTTTCTTTGGCGTACTTTGCTGCTGATGCTGCGTGTAAGTAATACGGATGATCTTTGTATAATTGTGCTTCATTCGTATCTAAATATGTTACATGTTCTTCTTTTGTCCATTTTTTTGTAATATCGTGTAAATAAGCTGCAACTAAGACTTTTTCATGGTAACTATGGTGAATACGTGCCAATTTCTTAGCTCTTTTGGCAACTCTTTTAATATGTTTTAATCTTTTGGGATACTTAAGAAGCATCTTTTCTGTTTGTTTTTTAACAAACCTAACAAAAGACTGATTATAATTGATGGATGTCTTTGGCATGTCTTTTTAAAGCCTCATTAACCTTTCCAGGAATTTTTTTCATGATCTTTTTTATCATTATTTTCTCTATTTTTCGATTAATTCGCGTCAAAACATGATCCGTTTTTTGTTTTACTGGTTTTACTAAAATTGATGTCATACCCATTCGGTTTGATCCTAATACATCCGTCATGATTTGATCGCCTATAAATACGCTCTGATCACTTGTTGTATGATTAACTTTCAATGCTTTTTTATATCCTAATTTAAGAGGTTTTCTTGCTGAATGTATAAAGGATACATCATACATCTTACATGCATGACTTACTCTTTTGTAACCACTATTCGATACAATGACAACATGAAACGTTTTTTGTAATTCTGATATGAGTGTCACATACTTAAGATCAAGTTCAGTTTGATCATAACTCATAATCGTGTTATCTAAGTCAAAAAACAAGGTTGTTTTACCTTGTTTTTTTAATTGTTCATATGGAATTTCAAAAACAGTGTCGTAATAATACTGTGGGATACAATACTGATAAATCGCCATTATTCTACGTCTAAAATTTTCACTTTAGTAATTTTATTCGTCTCTGATTTATATGTCACTTCATCTCCTTTTTCATGACCTTTTAAGGCTTTACCAATAGGTGATTCAATTGAAATTTTATTATTAAGCGGATCAACTTCGATACTTGAAATGAAGTAAAATTCACGCTCTTTTTTGGTATCCATGAATAGAAGTTTCACTTTTTTACCAATATTGATGACATCATCTTGATTCGTTTTGATAATTTTTGCATACTTTAAAATGTTTTCAATTTCGGCGATTCTGCCTTCAATTCTTGCTTGTTCAGTACGCGCTGCATCATAATCAGCATTTTCTGATAAGTCACCTTGTGCACGCGCTTCTTTCAATGCTTCTAGGTTTTCATCTCGCTTCACTTCAATGAGTAATTTAAGTTCTGCTTGTAACTTATCATATCCTTCTTGTGTTAATTGATATGTAGGTTTTGTGTTTGTAGCCATCTTGACCTCCTCTTGTCACATCATATTATACATGAAAATCACTTGGAATGACTAATGATTTGAGTGATTTTTCAATACCTTTATAATTTGGATGTAGTAATTCTAATAATTCATAAAAACTTTTTTGATGATGGAAATGTTTTGTATGCGCGTACTCATGCATTAAAACATACCAAGTCAAAGCTTTATCTTGTGTTGCTAAAAATGTATTCAGATAAATGTTATCATAAACTTTATGATACGCACCAAACTTACTTTTGTAATACTTAAATATATAATTGAGTTGCGTAATGTGGAATTTTTTTAAATGTTTCGAAATGTCTTTATGAATGGAATTTATATAACTTTCCATTTCAGTTTTTAATACATATTTGATCCCCTCATCATACGTGTAGTGTTCAACATCAATGGTTTGTTCATGAATAATATAAGATGGTTTCCCCAACTTAAAATGAACATGTAATGGTTCCCCCCATAAAGTAAACCTTTTACCAAGTCGATTGAATTGTATATATCGCTCATAAAACATATCAAATTTTTGTATAATGTGATTTTTTATAAGATCTTCAGGCATACCATGTGATGTATGGATGTGCAATCCGTCCTCTTGTATTCTAAAGTATGTATGCTTGTTATTTTTGTACCGTACATGTATCGGCATTTCTTTACCGTTTACTATCATGGGATTTCCTTTGTCATATGCTTTGTATCACATCGTTATTGAATGACTCTACTTGAAATACTTAATCCATCTCCAATGTCTAAAATGTGTGTTTTAAATTGTGTGTCGTTGAGTAAGTATTCAGTGAAATCTTGAAGTTTCTTAAGCAATTGTCTTGTGTTTCGACTAACTTCTTGAGGATTTAAATGATGAAAAAACATATTATCACAAATAATATAGCCATCTGGATTTAATCGATCTTGAAATGACGTGAAAAAATGTTTATATTTACTTTTTGCACCATCAATAAAAATGAGATCAAATGTTTCTGATGTCTTAAAGTTAAGTGCGTCTCCAGGATATAAAGTTATATTATCTTTTAATGGAGATGATTTTAAATTATCCTGAGCTAATGCAATCATCTTTTCATCACGTTCTATCGTGTGAATATCAGCTCCTGAACTTGCCATAACATGTGCACTGTATGAAGATGCAGTACCAATTTCAAGAACTTTTTTAATCTCATGTTCATGAATGAACTGGACTAAAAAATCAGCAACTTCATCTTGAATAATAGGTACATGTTTCTCTTTGGCTTGAAGCTTCAATGCTTTAATATAGTCATACACCATCGTATTCTGATAAAGCTTCTTCTAACGCACTCCAAATATGTTCATCTTCTATCGCAATAAACTCACCTTCTTCAGGTTTCTCAAGATTAGGTACATATTCTGCAGCACTAAATTCTTTTGTATCATTAAATTCAAAAACGACATACATGTGTTCATCAATATCGTGTGTAAAGATAATCGTACATAATCTTTCTTGACCATGTTCATCAACGATAATCATTTCTTTTTCGTTCATAACTGCTCCTTTGCATCTAAATAATTTTGTAAAATAACAACTGCAGCAAGTGTATCCTTGTGTTCTTTTTTTTGTTTGTTGGATGCTCTCATCGCTCTCATTGCTTGCATCGCACTTTTTGTTGATAATCTCTCATCCCAAAGTGTGACATTGACATGCTTTAATTCATTTTTGAACCACGCTGAATGTTTTGCTCGTTCACCTTCGTCATTATTCATGTGTTTTGGTAATCCAATCACGACATCAGTAATACGATACTCATCAATGAGTGACTGTATATGTTTTACAGCAAGCTCATAACGATGTTCTTCAAATCTAAATGTATGTAACGCAGACGCGATAATACCTGAGCTACTGTACGCAATCCCAACTGTTTTTGTACCTAAGTCTAATCCTAAATATTGCTTTTTCATACAAGTTTTCCGATTGCACGATCTAGAATTGAAAGTTGCGTCGTTCCACCTTGAGCAAAATTAGGGCGACCTCCACCAGAACCTTCAGTGAGATCATTTAATTTTTTAATCCACACATGTGCATCATCAAGTTTAGACTTCACTAAGTATGCTGCTTTGCTATCATCAATATTAATGAGAATTAAAACATCACATGTGAGCTGATCAAATGCTTGATCCACAAGTGATTTCAGTACTTTTTTTGGTACATCTGATACTTTAATAATTTGGATGGATTGATTTAAATCAATATCTTCAAAATCAATGTATGATAATACATCTTTCTCTAATGACTCTAATTTTTTCTTTTCAGCATCTTTCATCTCAGACTTCAAAGTTTGTATCGCTTGTCGGTAGTTAATAATATCTTGATAAGATCCCTTGATACCTGGATTGTGAATATTTACTTGAAGATTTTCTTGTACAATTTTTTGTTTTAATTGATTAAGTTCATTAGTATAACTGTTCAAATACGGCTTCATGCTTGATTCAATTGACTCACCAGTGATACCTTCCATTCTGTATATACCTGAACCAATGGAGGTATAATTCGTGATGGCAAAAGAGACAATATCACTAGTATTTTTTACATGTGTGCCTCCACATAGTTCAATAGACCAATTCATATCTACTACGCGTACAATATCTCCATACTTTTCACCAAATAAAGCCATGGCACCTCTTGATTTTGCTTCATCAATGGTTGTCTCATAAATTGAAACATCTAATGGATTGTCTTTGATGTAGTGATTCACAAGTGCTTCAACTTTTAAAATGTCTTGTTCAGATACTGTTTCGAAATGATTAAAGTCAAATCTCCAAGAGGTTTGTGACACTTGTTGTCCTTGCTGATGGCAATGAGACCCATAGATATCTTTAATCGCCTGATGAAATAAGTGTGCAGCAGAATGATTTTTTTCAACTTGTGCACGACTGCTATGATCAACTTTGGCATGTACGGTTTGACCCATTTCAAAATGATGGTCATCTAACATATGTAAATGTTGTTTATTAGGTAATCTTTTTACTTTGATAACATTAATTTCATCAATGTTACCTAGATCAGAAAGTTGACCTCCACTTTCTGCATAGAAAGGTGTCTGATCTAATACGATACCCTCATCAAATACTGCAATGACTTTGGCTTGTGTTTCTAACGTGTCATATCCAATGAATTTAGACTCTAAATCAAATGACAAGTAGACTTCTTCTTGTTGATTCATGACACCCATGTCTTTGATCGCGTTTCGTGAACGTTCTTTTTGTTCTTTGAGTGCTTGATCAAAGCCTAATTTATCAACTTGATATCCTTTTTCTAAGGCATATTCCTCTGTAAGTTCAAAAGGAAAGCCATACGTGTCATATAGTTTAAATGCAACATCACCAGAAAGTGTTTTATCGGTTTCTTTTAAAGCTTGTTCTAGGAGTTTCTCACCATCTGCAATGGTTTCAAAGAATTTTTCTTCTTCAGCAAATACTACTTTCTCTACAATGGTTTGATTGTCTTTAATCACAGGATAGAAATCGGACATCATCGATACAACAACTTGGACTAATTCATGTAAGAAAGGTTTTTCAAATCCCAATTTCAATCCATATTTAACTGCTCGGCGTAAGAGACGTCTTAAAACGTATCCACGACCTTCATTGGATAACATTGCACCATCTGCAATGGCGAACGTTAACGCTTTGATATGATCTGCAATGACTTTGAATGCCATTTGTCCATCATAAGTAACTTTAGATGAAGTTTCAATTGCTTTGATGATAGGTAAAAATAAATCTGTTTCAAAATTGGTTGGTGTTTGTTGTAAAATGCAAGCCCATCTTTCAAGTCCTGCACCCGTATCAATATTTTGTTGAGGCAGTTCTGGGTATTCTGAACGTTCCAAATCTTCTATAGAGTTAAACTGAGAGAAAACTACGTTCCAAATTTCAACATAACGTTCATTATCGATATCATGTTGAAGCAGTTCTACACCTCTATCATCAAACTCAGGTCCACGATCAAAAAATATTTCTGTGTCTGGTCCACATGGTCCTGGACCTATTTCCCAGAAATTTCCTTCTAGAGGTATTAAATGCTCTTCCTTGATACCTAAAGATTTCCATTTTTCATATGCATCTGTGTCTGATGGATAATACGTCATGTAAAGTTTTTCTTTATCGATGCCAAAATATTCGTTTGAAGTCAATAATTCTAAAGCATATTCTATGGCTTCATCTTTAAAATAGTCACCAATAGAGAAATTTCCTAACATCTCAAAAAATGTGTGGTGTCTTGCAGTACGACCCACATTGTCGATATCATTGGTACGAATACACTTTTGTACATTGGTTAATCTTGGTTTTGGAGGTTTTTCTGTTCCATCAAAATATTTCTTGAGTGGTGCAACACCAGCATTAATCCACAATAAAGTAGGATCATTATTTGGGATTAATGAAGATGATGGTTCGATCAAATGACCTTTTGACTCAAAAAAACGTAACCATGTGTGTCTTATTTCTTTTGCAGTAAATGTTTTCATATTATCCTCTTACTCTTCGGGTTTGTAAATCATTGAAATATGTTTAATACCCTCTTCTATGTATGGTTCTGATGCAGGATTAAATCCCAATGATTGATAATAGTCTTTTAAATAAAATTGAGCGGATATTTTTATTGACGCGTGATAATGTTTTTGTATAGCCTTTAATAGTGTTGTTGCATATCCTTTATGTCTTGCGTGTTTATGCGTTGCAACACGTCCTATGGAATAATAATTTTCATATATTGTACCAGGTTTAAACACTCTGGCATAATTCACAAGTTTGTCGTCATCATAGATCATCCAATGTTCTGCATGATGATCTTTATAGTCTGTATCGACGTACATGATGCGCTGCTCTTCAACGAACACTGTGAGTCTTATATTCATAATATCGTATAAAGTTTTTACAGATAATTGTTCAAATGGCTGATGAATTAATGTCATATTAACCTCGATGATTTTGAATCTTTTGTAGACGTCGATTTGCATCTTTTGTCGCTAAATCATGTCTTTTATCGTGTAGTTTTTTACCTTTTGCAAGTGCAATTTCCATTTTTGCAAGTCCATGTACCATGTAAAGTTTTAAAGGTATGATAGTCATATTTTGAAGTTTCTTTTTAGTCTCTAGTTTTATAATTTCATGTTTATGTAAAAGTAATTTTCTTTTTCTTGTTTCTTCGTGATTAAATGTTGCTGAAAAAGCATACTTAGAAATATGCATGTTTATAATAAATGCTTCTTTATCTTTAATGAGAATATATGCATCTTCTATATTTACTTTTTTAGCACGAATAGACTTTATTTCAGACCCTTTTAAGGTAATTCCCGCCTCAAATGTATCTTCGATGAAATATTCATGTCGTGCTTTTTTATTGACGACAATATTTTCCATATTTATCTTCTTTTTTGTTTTCTTTGATTCATAATAAAGTCAATTTTTCTTTGATCAATATCTACTTTTGTTAGTGAAACCGATACTTTATCTCCTAGACGATAAACAATCCCTCGTCTATCATAGTATGATAACGTTTCTTCATCGTATTTTAAGCGTTGTTTAAATAATTTTAATGAGACAAATCCTTCAATACCATTAGAAATTTTAACAAACATTCCACGTCTCATTGTATGTACAATTATACCATTAAATTGCGTTTGTGTTTGATTTGCCATATATTCGCAACTTTTTAATTGCGCAACTTCTCTTTCTAATGATAGTGCGTGTCTTTCTTGCTTAGATGTTTGCTGCGCAATCGCGTTCATATCTAAGGGTTCTATATGATGATCTTTTAGGACATACATGTGGATCAGACGGTGCACTATCAAATCTGGGTAACGTCTTATTGGAGACGTAAAATGCGTGTAATAGTCAGCCGCTAAACCATAATGTATGTTTCTCTCAACAGTGTATTTTGCTTTTTGCATTGCTCTTAAAATAATCATATGAATGATGTCTTGCTTTGGATGTTTGAGTGATTCATCAATGACTTTTTGCATTGTTTTTTTATCCTCTAAATCTTTAGAGGGTACTCTTAATCCTAACTGTTTCATCATATGAAATGCTGTTTCAAGTTTTCTAACATCCGGATGTTCATGCGTTCTATAAATAGAATGGATGGGTAATGTTGACAAATGTTTGGCCGTCGTTTCATTCGCAAGAAGCATCATCGATTCTATCAGTTCCTCAGCAGGACCAGTTTTTCTAATATACACATCTTTAACAATATCTTTTTTAATCACAAAACCAAGTTCATCTGAAGATAAATTAAGCTGTCCTCTTTTATCTCTAACTTTTTTCAATGTTTTACTTAGTGATAAAAAAAGTGATATTGATTCATTTAATTTTGAATCATCAAATGCTTTATTATTTAAAATAAAATCATTCACACGGTCATATGTTAGTCTGTGAGTAGTTTGAATCCAAGTGGATTGAAAGTTGTGAGATAACACTTCACCATCAAAAGAAACATGCATCACAAGACTTAAGGTTTTCTTTTTGGAATATGGATGCAGCGAACATGTCTCATTAGAGAGTTGATGTGGCAACATCGGAATCACACGGTCCGCTAAGTAAACACTCGTTGAGCGCTCAAAAGCCTCTTTATCAATCACTGAATTTGGTTTAACATAATGAGAAACATCAGCAATATGAACGCCTAATTCGTAACCATCA
>JBMTKL010000003.1:0-25316 GCA_049439405.1 Acholeplasmataceae bacterium
CACACCATTGATGTCTGTAACTAATGCACCAGACTTAAAAAGATGTTGATGATCTTCAATAAAGCTCACTGTATTATCTGGGTACAAAGCTAAAATAATGACATCACTAATCATTAATTTTTGTAAGTCACTATTCTGTTGTATAAAGCCTTGTTCTTGACCTTTATTAAGTGCTTGTTTGTCTATATCATAGCCATATATAACATGACCTTGTTGACTAAGTTTTTCAGCATATGATGCACCCATTAAGCCAAGTCCTACAACAAATACTTTCATACTAATCCTTTAATGCTTGATTTAAACGATCTATTTTTTTCATCATACTTAAAAATCTTTTTGGTTTCAATGATTGAGCACCATCACTCAGTGCGCGTTCTGGATCATGATGGATTTCAACCATTAAACCATGACTTCCAACTGCGATACTTGCAAGTGATAAGTTTTCAATCATCCAGTATTTTCCAGCAGCGTGACTTGGATCAACAATGACAGGCAAATGAGACAATTCTTTAATGGCTAATACAGCACTTAAATCCAATGTGTTTCTGGTATATGTTTCATACGTTCTAATGCCTCTTTCACACAAAATGACTTGTTCATTCCCACCAGCCATCACATACTCAGCAGCCATTAACCACTCTTCAATGGTTGATGATAACCCTCTTTTTAACATGACCGGTTTGCTAGATTTTCCAAGTGCTTTCAACAAGAAGAAATTTTGCATATTTCTAGCGCCGACTTGAATGATATCTACATACTTTTCAAACAAAGACAATAAATTTGGTGCAGGGATTTCAGAAATAACTTTAAGTCCTAATTCATCGGCCACTTTTCTTAATAAAATCAATCCCTCTTCTTCTAACCCTTGAAATGAATAAGGAGATGTTCTAGGTTTATAAGCTCCACCTCTTAAGATTGTTCCGCCACCTTCTTTGACTGCTTTGGCTGCAAGTCGTAATTGTTCTTCATATTCAACAGAGCAAGGTCCTGCAATCATTTGAAAGTGATGACCACCTATTTTAACACCATCGCCTAGGTCAATAATTGTGTCCTCTTGTTTAAAGCTTCTGCTTGCTTTTTTAAAAGGTGTTTGAACACGTGTGACTTTGAACACACCTTCGTATGCATACATATCATTTTCGTTTAATGATTTTGTATCACCAATAATTCCGAACACACGAACAATATCACTCGATACATCCTTGATTTCGAAACCCTTACTTTGTAAATCCTCAGTAATATGGTCATATTGTTTTTGTGTTGCGTTTTGTTTCATTTGAATAATCATCTTATTTTCTCCTTTAAAATAAAAAAATCCTTGGAACTCCAAGGACTCATAAAAGTAATGGCGCTCCTACTTAAAAATGAAAGGATTGCCGATGGCACCTTTCTTACATACTAACGTAATAATATGAATAATTAGCAGTTAATAACATAAGGAACACCTCTTATGAATTTATTTTATATTAACACACCTTCGGTAAAAAAACAATTGCAATTATTTATGATAAGGGTGTTTTTCTAAAATCTTTTGAGCACGATAAATTTGTTCTACTAGCATGACCCGAGATAATTGATGTGGAAATGTCATTTTAGACATTGAAATCTTTAGATGACTTAATCTCTTTATACTATCGTCAAGTCCATCAGATCCACCAATGACATATACTATTCTACCTTGGAGGTATAGCTTCTTTTCTTTTAATAATTCTGCTAAACTTTCACTGCTGAAAGATTTACCTTCGATTTCTAAGGTAATGACAAAGTCATTAGGCTTGATTAATTTCATAATCTTATCTGCCTCGTCTTTCATTGAGGATTCTTTAACTTCAATGATTTCAAGGTCTCTAAGTTGTTTTTTATAGTGATTCATCGCATCTGATAAACCTTTTGTTGTCATTTTTCCTACAGCAATGATTGTCATAATTCTACACTCACGATGTCATGTTGATTGGTATAATACACATTAAGTTGTAGTGGATTATTCATAAATTCAACAATCGATTTTTCGATATCTCTTTCAGTGTTACAATCTTCACTAATGTGCATCACAACCCAATGTGTTTCTTTGTTACCCATCACTCTATTGATAAACATCGCTGCATCATCATTGTTCAAATGACCTTTTTCACCTAAAATTCTTTTTTTTAAGTGCATCGGTCTAGGTGATGCTAACAATTTTTGTGGGTGGTGATTCGCCTCGATGAGATAAACGTCCGCATCTTTCAACAAGTTTTCATGTGCTTGATCGATGTAGCCAGTATCTGTTCCAACTACAACTTTATAATCCTCTGAAGTAAGAACAATTCCAACAGGTTCTTTCGCATCATGAGAAACTAAAAAACTATCGATTCGATACGGTGAAATGTTAAACGTTTGATTCGGTCTAATGATAAGGATGAGGTGATCTATAGATTGAGCACTCTCTTTAATCATTTCGTATGTACCTTGACTTAGATAAACATGCTTCAAATTACCTGATTGAATGAATGCTTTTAAGCCAGCAGTATGATCGCTATGTTCATGGGTGATGATGAGGTGTTTAATATCCTCTATTTTGATACCAATTTCTTCTAATTTATTGATAATTTTTCTTTTTGAAATTCCGCAGTCAATTGCTATCCATCCGTCATGACTACTTATTAGCACCATATTGCCTTTAGAACCGCTTGCTAAAACATGTATTTTCATCTCATCACCTTCTTTCATTTTATCATAGTTTGGTGTTAAAATATATTAGTAGTTGAAAGTGGTTGCATATCGCCATAATTCATGCTATATTAAATGTGCTGTATTGTGGACTAAAGGAGTGAATAAACAATGCTTAAAAATACAAAAATTATTAAACGCTTAACGGCTCTTATTTTTATTTTAGGGCTGACACTTGCACTTGTTGCATGTGGTGGAAATTCTGCTGTACCTTATGGGTCAGTCAGTGAAGATACAACATACGTTTCATTTGAAGGAATTACCATTTCAGAAAGAGAATTATATGACTCATTACGTTATCAAGCGGCTGACTTACTATCCGTGATGATTGATGAAGTCGTTTTTGCTGATCAATTAAGTGACGTTGAAACGTTAATTAATGATGGTGACGAGTTCTTTAATAACTTCATTGATGAAACAGTCAATGAGGCAATATTTGGAACAAGTGATCTAGATAACTTGCAAGACATGGCTGATAATTTTCCAGAACAACTTGTTCGTATGGTTGAACAATATGTAGATTCACTATACTTAATTGATGCTTCTGTGAATAGAGCAGAATTAAGAGATGCTATTTTAAATTTAGATCCTCAATTTGAAGGATATGCAGGCTTACCAACATTATTAGAGCAATATTTATTGCGTGCCGCACAAAGGATGTATGCGCGTGAAATCTTATTTACAGATGTTGAAGATGATACAAGTGATGATTTTGTTGATGAACAAGATGTTGTCTCTTACTATAATTCAAATGAACTTGGAAGATTTGATGTTGAAGTCTTTATTGTACGTTTCATTAACTTAAACGAAGCAAACGCTGCATTATATGCTGTAGGCTTAAAATCTGATGCACGCGGTAACTGGTACCAAGTACCCGATATTAGAATCACAGAAGGTAATCCTGGTTATATTGACTTAACTGATACTTCTGCTGAAGGTTACCCACATGTGATTAGTATTTTGGAAGATCTAAATTTACTAGATAAAGCTTTAGAAGATCGTAACTTAATTTCTACAGATGAATTTGAAGAATACTATAGCGATTATTTAATATCTACAACGCGTTCAAATGGTTTAGCTGATGTCTCACTACCTGATGCATTAGTCAAAGAAAAATTTGTCGAGATGTATAACTTACTTAATCCAGCAACGCAAGTTGAAATTAATGTTGATGGAACCATTTCTGGTTTAGATTCTGATTTTTCAACAACATACACTTATGACGAATTAAATGATATTAACTCTACATTACGTTCTCATGTTTATGTCACACTAACTTCTGAAAATCGTCAAGATGAAGAGGATGCTACAAATCCTTATTCAGCGAGAGTACAAACATTTGGTACATCACGTTATCTCGTTTACAAACTCAGCGATTCTGGTGACTCTGAAGAAGACATTGTTATTGACAATCCACAAGATGAAAACGAACAAATTTTCAATCCAGATAATGAAACAGCAATGACTTTATATGAAGAATTACGTCAAGAAGTCATTGATGCTAAACTTACAGATGCTTATGTCACTAATAAAGTTGAAGCGCTATATGAGGGTGTAAATGTACAAATCTTCGATCCAGTCATTCGCGCATTCTTTGACCAAACATTTGCATACAACGGTGGAAACGATAACCGTGATGGAGATGATGTTGCAACGGTAGATGGTGAAGCCATTACGGTTGATGCATTATTTGCAAAATTAGAAGCACGTTATGGTGTAAGTGTTGCATTAGATCGATTAATGAATAAATATTTAGAAGCATCTGATGCTTACACATTAACTGATGATGAACTTCAAGATTTTGAAGATCAATTTGAAGACATTATTCAACAATTCTCAGCTGATCAATTCGCAGCAAATGGCTATCCAGCAAGCATGGGACGTGAAGACTTCTTAATGTTAGCATTTGGTGTCACATCAAACGCAGACGCTGTGAAAGAACTTTATGTTTATCCTGAGTTAAGACAGCAATTCTTAGAAGATTATGAAGCACACTTTGGTGAAGGCATTTATCAAGCACTTACTGATTTAGCAGCATTACAATACGATGCTTACAAATCAACTCAAGTGTCTCACCTACTAATCTATTTCGATCAAGATGGTGATGGAACACCTGACAACCCTGCTGAATATTTAGCTGGAGTTTCTGAAGAAGCAGTCACCGAAATTAAAACTGGACTTGCTGAACTTGTCGGTGAATTATACGAGAAGCTTGGCGACTTCAAATCAAATGAAGAAGCATTTAGAACATTAGCTGATTTATTCAACTCATCAGGTCGCTTAGAGCGTGGTTCTAATACCGTTCCTTACGACTTACAAATCGAATTAGAATATGCTAAATATCGTCAATTAGGTTTCTACTTAAAATACGAAACCATTTCAGCAACGATTACTAATCGATCAAACTTCATTACAAACTCATCAACCTTAGACCCTGTCTTCTACAATCGTGCGATTTACTTACATGATCTCATTAAAGGTGAAGACGGCGAAGAGATGATGGAACTTCCTTACTTAGACTTCTATGATGATTACACATTTAATGGTCTAGACTTTATGACAGAACTTGATAAAGTACAATCAGACTTCGGATGGCACTTCATTATGACCACTTCAGTATCAGATGCACCAACAGCTGTCTATGCTGCTGAAAATGATGGAGATGAACGTTATGTGAATGATGATGGTTTAAATGTCTATAACGAAGGACCAGATGATGAAGTCAATCCTGGTACAGATCAATTAACTTTAAACCAAGTTGAATATTATGTAAAAGAATCATTAACTGAAGAGGGTGCAACATTACCAACTGCAGTTCAAACTGCTGTGAATACATATTTAGCACCAATTATTACACGTTATCAAGGAACTTACATGCAACGTGAACTTATCTTTAGATTACTTGCTGATGGCTTAGTATTTACAAACCCTGATAATACAGTTAGATTTAATACAACACGTGAAATCAATTTAAATCAACTCAATGAATACCTACTCTCTGAGGATGGTGTATACGATGACAACTACGCAGCACTATACTTAAGTTGGTTTGATATATTAACTCAAGAATAAATAAAAAAAAGCCTTAGCGAAAGCTAAGGTTTTTTTATGATTTCTTATAAAATTTCTGCTTATCCAACACAGCTAAATGCGTCGTAAACGACCCTGGTTTTGTTTTGTCTAGCTCTTCACCTAATACCGTGAATTTTGAATCAATGGTATCGATATACCATAAAAGTAATGCTTCAGGCGTCTGTGGTCTTTTTGCGGCACCGAAATTTGGCAAACCATGATGAGATAACATCATGTGTTTCAGTAATAATAGTGTTTCTGGATCATCAAGTTTTAATTGATGATATGTTCTATCAATATCAATTGCTTCCATCACTAAATGGCCAATGAGTAATCCTTCTTTTGTATACTCTCCGTCAACACCGGTCATTTCACTAATTTTTGACATATCATGTAATACGATACCAGCAATCATCAGGGACGCATCCAAATACGGATAAATATCATAAAATCCATCCGCAATTTTAAGCATGGTCATGGTGTGGTATGCAAGTCCACCGACATAAGCATGATGAAATTTTGTTGCTGCTGGGTGTGTGTAAAACGCATGCTTTTGCTTGTTATATATCTCATCGACGATTGCTCTTATCACTGGATGTTTTATTTTTTTAAGATATGCTTCAATTGTTTTTTTAATCGTCTTGAGTGGTACTGGAGCATATGTATAAAAGGTTTCATATAATGGCTGTAATTGATCTTCAGTAAACACTGCTTCTACCGGTTGATACTTTTGACATTGTAAATACAAATCAGTATCATTTCTAGCCTCTACAATCACGTCAAATTGATAAAGTTTCCCCACATATAAGTCATCTAATGATACATTGTCTAATTTAATATTTTTGCTTCTTTGATCTTCTAAAATGACATTTATATTCGTAAACGTTGAACCTTGATTAATATTATCCACTTTTCCAACGATGGTGTGTATATCATTTAATTTTAAGGTCATACTTTCATTCCTTTCACATACGTCATTCTAAAATCAACAAATAACGCTTCTCTTGTGTTTTCTAACTCACCCTTTAAAATTCGTTTCACCATATCTTCTTGAGTCTCTTTAATCCAAGCACCTGCTTTTTTATGTGCGAGTGCCATCATCTCTTTTGGTTTGATTTTTAAATCAACAACACTTTGGATCGGTAAATTTTCATACATGTCTTGTAATTTCTTCGCTTTAAATGGCATACCATGAAGCATTGTTAGTAACCTTCCAGCAAGCGTCATAATTTCTAATCCATCTTCATACAAATCCTGATTCGATATGGGTCTTTTCTCTTTCGCACGTCTGGCTGCTTTCACGTATTTATGACGATGTTTATTTGAAAATGGCCAATACGACATGTCTTCTTCATTGAAATATGTTGACAGTGCAAAAAATGGATCGATATGGGTCTCTAATTCATGTTCGATATAAAATGCAATGGTTTTTTTAAGACCTGGAATCACACCGTCATATCCGACTTCTTGCATTGTCTTTAAGGCTTTTCTACTATATTTAGATTTTAAAAGTTTAATCAGTTCATTAAAGACACGCTCACTAGGTAATGTTTTTAATAAACCCGCTTGGATTGCCATTGCTTTTAATGTATCGGAATCAATAGAAAAATTAAGTTTTGCTTGAAAATAACATGCCCTAAGCATTCTGAGTGCATCTTCAGAAAACCTTAGCATGGGGTCTCCGATTGTATTTATTGTTTTCGCTTTTAAGTCTTCTTGACCATTGACATAGTCAAAGATTTCACCTTTTTCATTCATCAATATGCCATTGATGGTAAAATCTCTTCTCAAGACATCTTCTTCCACTTGGTCACCATACACAATATAATCAGGATGTCTATTATCTTCTGCTGGTCCATCTGTACGAAATGTCGTGACTTCAAATCCTTCTCCACGTTCAAAAACTGTCACTGTCCCGTATTTAATGCCTGTTGGTCTTGTATCTTCAAATATTTTCATCACTTGGTGTGGCTTTGCACTAGATGTGATATCAATGTCATTGGAATCGATGCGTAAAAGATAGTCCCTGACTGCACCACCAACAATGTATGCGTCAAAGCCATTTTCTTTTAAGGTTGATACAATTTTTTTCGCTGTTTGTAATGAGGCCATATATACTCCACTTCTATTATACCAATAATCGCCTTAACTATGATATCATATTGTTAAAGGAGTGTCCATGATACGCTTAGATTTTAGTACACCACAAGAGTTAATCATTAAAAAATCTCGATTTATCAGTGAATGTCATGATATCAACAATAAAGATGATGTTCAGATGACGCTTAATTATTTATGGTCAATCCATCCTAAAGCAAGTCATATTTGTTATGGGTATATCCTTGATGAAAAACATTATGGTTATGATGATAATCACGAACCTAAAGGAACAGCAGGTAAACCTATCTTAGATGTTTTATTAAAACAAAACGTTAACTATGTCTTATGCACGGTGATTAGATATTATGGTGGTGTGATGTTAGGTGCTTCAGGACTTACAAAAGCATACCGTGACACATCAACATTAGCCATCACACAAGCTACTTTCAAAACCATGCAACTCGTACAATGTTATGATATCATAATGAGTTACGACCTTCATCCAAAAATGAAGCAGACGTTACTGTCTCATGGTGACATCATTGATGAAACTTTTACGGATGTTGTCATTGTAAGAATATTATGGAATCAATCTAAAGAAGCCTTATCCATGCTCACTTACGGTGTTCAAAACATTATATTTATTCAAGATGTATGGGAACAAAAAAAGCCTTAAAAGAAAAGGCTTTTTTTATATTAAAATGACGACTTCAGAAACTTTAAGCATCATTTCAGCAAGTACGTGTGCGATGACAAGTGCGATGATGAAATATGCAGCTTTTATTTCCCAAATTTTCATTTTTTCAAACTTGTTTTCTATATGTAAAGCTCTTAATATACGAATGTTAATTGCAAAAAACACCAATACCGAAGATACATAAATGATATATTCGATCAAGACACTTTTCCTGCTTTAGCTTTTTTCAAGACATCAAATAAATCTTTTTCAAGTTTCGAAAAATCAATATTTTCAAGTTTTGCTTCTTCAGTACGTTGTTTCACTCTTTTTTCAAGTGTTTCTTTAGCTTCTTCAATAGATGATCCTGTTTGAGCTTCATAACTGACGACAGTTAATTCATTATCACTAAATTCAAGCGTTGCATCATTTAGAAAAACAAATTGTTTGTTTTGTTGTTGACGTAATTCTAAATATCCTTCATTCATATGAAACATAATTGGCATGTGATCTTTTAAAATGACCATTTCACCTTGCTCACTCTTACTTAGAATAAAATCAACTTCATCTTCATAATGTGTTCCATGAAGCGATAATACATTAAATTTCATATTATGCCTCCTGGCTTAATTTCTCTGCTTTGGCTATTGCCTCATCAATTGTACCAACCATTTGGAACGCTTCTTCTGGTAAGTTATCGTGCTTACCTTCGATAATTTCTTTAAAGCCTCTAATGGTTTCTTTTAATGGTACAAATACACCTGGAACGTTTGTAAACTGCGCTGCAACGTGCATATTTTGAGATAAGAATATTTGAAGACGTCTTGCACGGTGAACAACAAGTTTATCATCATCAGTGAGTTCATCCATCCCTAAAATCGCAATGATATCTAATAATTCTTGATATCTTTGAATCATTTTCTGAACGGTTCTCGCAACTTCATAATGTTCTTCACCCACGATATGTGGTGCAAGTGCACGTGATGTTGATGCAAGTGGATCAACGGCTGGATAAATCCCGATTTCAGTAAGTTTTCTAGATAAGTTCGTGGTAGCATCTAAGTGACTAAATACAGTTGCTGGTGCAGGGTCAGTATAGTCATCTGCTGGTACATATACGGCTTGTATAGATGTAATTGAACCATCTTTTGTTGACGTAATACGTTCTTGAAGACGACCCATATCCGTTGCGAGTGTTGGTTGATACCCAACTGCTGATGGCATACGTCCTAAAAGTGCTGAAACCTCACTACCTGCTTGAACAAATCGGAAAATATTATCAATAAATAATAATACGTCTTGTTTCTTTTCATCTCTGAAATGTTCAGCCATGGTTAATCCAGTAAGACCAACGCGCATACGAGCTCCTGGTGGCTCATTCATCTGACCAAAGACAAGTGCGGTTTTGTTAATAACACCAGACTCAGACATTTCCATGTATAAGTCATTCCCTTCACGTGTACGTTCACCAACACCGGCGAACACAGAAATCCCTTCACGTTCTTGTGCAATGTTATGAATTAATTCTTGGATCAGTACGGTTTTACCAACACCAGCACCACCAAATAAACCAATTTTACCACCTTTAATATAAGGTGCTAAAAGGTCGATGACTTTAATTCCAGTTTCTAAAATTTCAACTTCACTTGATAATTCTACAAAATCAGGTGCTGCGCGGTGAATCGGACTTCTTTTGACTGTTTTTTTCAAAGGTTTATCGTCAATTGGATCTCCTAAAACATTAAAAATACGACCTAAAACATCATCACCTACTGGTACTTGAATTGGACTACCGGTTGCGGTAACTTCCATATCTCTTTTAAGACCTTCTGTTGGTTCTAGTGCAATGGTTCTTACCGCTTTATCACCTAAATGAAGTGCAACTTCCAAAGTTACAGTTTTTGATCCTGTTTCGACAACCAGTGCATCATAAATTTGTGGCAACTCGCCTTCGAAATGGACATCAACGACTGGTCCAATGACTTGTTTAATTTTCCCTTTCATGAGTCCTCCTAGACATTCGAACCATTGATGACATCAATGAGTTCTTCTGTAATCGCTTGTTGTCTAGCACGATGATATTGAATCTCCAATTTAGACGCGATTTCTTTTGCATTATCTGTAGCATTTTTCATCGCGATCATACGTGAAGAATGCTCAGATAGTTTAGCGTTCGCTAAACTAAGTAATAATTGACTTTGAACATACATCGAAAGCATGGCTTTTGCTAAACTTCCAACAGATTGTTCGAAAACATGTGTTTCATTTAATGTTTGTTCTGTCTTTTCAAGCGGTAAAATTTTCTTAATGATTGGTATATGATCAGTGAGTGTTTCATGTTGATTATACACAATGAATACTTGATCAAATAATGATTCATCGAATAACTTAATCATTAACCTGCTTAACTCTTGATAATTAAATGTCATGATATTATCACGATTCATCACTGGTTTATCCAAGACATTATACAACGCTTTTTTATCCACAAACTGATATCCCTTTTTACCAACTGGCATGATGACGTGTGAATCTTCATCACTTAATTGAGCTTCAAGTGCTTTAAACAAGTGATTATGATACGGTCCTGCAAGTCCTCTATCAGAAGCCACGACCACATATAATTTACGGTCGCCTCTTGGTTCACCAACATATGGTGTAGATTCATCAAGATGCCTAAAGACAATGTGATTTAGTTTTTCAAATGACGCGTCAAAAAGCATTGCGTGTTCATGAATATCTGTCGCACCTTTAAGTTTTGACAACGCAATGTTTTGCATTGCTTTTGTTATATTCCCTGTTTTTTGAACTGCTTTTATACGTCCTTTAATCTCTTTAAGATTCATTCGTTATAAAACCTTTTTTCTTGATACGATAAATGCTTCAAGTGCTTTAGTCTCCGGTAAAGCTTTTGTCTCTAGTAATACTTTTTTAAGTGCTTTCCCGTCTTTATCACTTTCAAGTCCAACTGCAATTTCATTTTCAAACGCTTTAATTTTATCAATCTCAATATCATCCATAAACCCTTTAGATAGGGCGTATATAGAAACAATTTGCGTTGGCATGTCAATAAGTTCGTGGACATCTTGTTTTAATAATTCAACAGTTTTACGACCACGCTCAAGTCTTCTTTTCGCAGAAGCATCTAAGTCACTACCAAATTGTGCAAATGATTCTAATTCTCGGTAATTCGCTAAGTTAATACGAATGGTTCCGGCAACTTTTTTCATACCTTTCCATTGAGCTGCACCACCAACACGTGATACAGAGAGTCCAGCATTAATTGCTGGTCTAATGCCTGAATAGAAAAGTTCAGCTTCTAAAAAGATTTGCCCATCTGTAATTGAAATGACATTGGTTGGAATATATGCTGAAATGTCTCCAGCTTTTGTTTCAATAATCGGTAAGGCAGTGATGGATCCACCACCTAAATCTGCACTTAATCTTGCTGCACGCTCTAGTAATCTTGAATGTAAGTAGAATACATCACCTGGATATGCTTCACGTCCTGGAGGTCTTCTTAGAAGAAGTGATAACTCACGGTAAGCAACAGCTTGTTTTGATAAATCATCATAAACGATGAGTACATCTTTGCCTTGTTCCATAAAGTATTCACCCATGGTGACACCAGCAAATGGCGCTAAATAAAGAAGTGTTCCTTCTTGAGAAGCACCTGCAGTGACAATGATTGTATACTCCATCGCACCTTGATCTTCTAAAAGTTGCGCTGTCGCTGAGACAGTTGACTCTTTTTGACCAATCGCAACGTAAATACAAATCATGTCTTTGCCTTTTTGATTGATAATTGAATCAATGGCTAAGGTTGTTTTCCCTGTTTGTCTATCACCAATAATCAGTTCACGCTGACCACGCCCAATTGGAACGAGTGCATCAATCACTTTAATCCCTGTCTCCATTGAACTGTCAACAGATTGTCTTTGCATAACGCCGTGTGCTTTTCTTTCAACAGGTCTTGATTGAGTTGATTCAATGACACCTTTTCCATCAAGTGGTTTCCCAAGTGGATCAACAACTCGACCTAAAAGTCCTTCACCCACTGGTACTTCAAAAATCTTCCCTGTTGTTTTAACAAGATCGCCTTCTTTAATCAAGTGACTCTCACCTAATAAGATGACACCTACAGTTTCTTCTTCAAGGTTAAAAACGAGTCCTGTAACACCTTCTGGAAATACAAGTAACTCACCCATCATGGCTTCTTTTAGACCGTAAACAATGGCAATACCATCGCCTACACGAAGTACCGAACCAATGTGTTCTAATTTAACGTCTTGCGTATATGATTCTATTTGTTTCTTTATGACCTCAGTCATATCTTTTATATTAATACTTGCCATATTTCACCTCTAAATGACGGTTTGTAGTTCGTCTAACATATTTAATATCGTTTGATCCAAAGATAAGCCTTGATGCATGATTTTCATACCACCGATAAGATTTTCATCGATGTGTATGTGAAGTGTAATATCTTTTGTATCAAAAAACGATGTCAACGCTAGTTGAACGTTTTTTTGTGACGATTCATTGAGTGCCTTTGCGACAAAAACATCAACATGAACTTCTTTATTCAAAGCTCTTATATGTCTAGTAAGTGCATGATGAAATGCTTTAAACTCATGCGCTTGACGAGATTTAATGAGCATCGTTAACCAAGCATTTGTTACTGGGTCAAGATTGAATGACTTTAGCAAAGAAAGTTTTTGTACTTGACTCACTAAAGGAGAATCTAAGTAAGATTCAAGTTCTTGAGTAAACACATGGTTAAAAGACTCGATAGATTTTATTACCTCATCAAGTTTGTTTTGTTCTTGCGCTGTTTCATAAAGTGCCAATACATGACGTTTATGGTCCATTATTTCAATCCTTCTTCAATGGCATCATCAATAAGCTTTTGATGCGTTTTGGCATCAATTTCCTTATGAATGATTTTTTTCGCAGCAGTAAAAGCAACCGTTTTAATCGATTGTTTAATATCTTCTTCGGCTTTTTTAAGCTCATACGCAATTTGTTTTTCAGCGTGTTTCACTTTTTTGTCTGCATCTTCATTGGCTTTTGCAATCAATTGTTCAGCTTCTTGTTTTGCTTGTTTTGTCAGTGTTTCTTTGAGTGCTGTGGTTTCAGCACGCATTTGCTGATACTCTTGTTTTGCTTTTTCCTGAAGTTTAATTGCTTTCTCTCTCTCTTCGTCAGCTTCTGTGAGAGCTTCTGTCAGTGCAGCTTGTTGTTTATCTAGAAAATCTGTTATTTTTTGCCAGAAATATTTTCTTATAAACAACGCGAGCACTAAGAGGGCGACAATATTTAAGACAACGATATCTGGATCGTTGATGAGTGAATTTAACCCTGAATCAATAATGCGTGCGACTTCATCAAATATTTGTTGCACGATTTATAGCCTTACGAGTTAATTAAAATAAACGCGATCAATAAACCGTATAAACCTGTGGTTTCAGCAACGGCTTGACCGATAATCATCGTTGTTAAAATTTTACCTGAAGCTTCTGGTTGACGACCAACCGCTTCAACGGCTTTTGCTGCAGCAATCCCTTGACCAATACCTGTTCCTAACCCTGTAAGAACTGCAATACCAGCGCCAAGGTAAGCGAATGCTTTCGCATATAATTCATTTGGTACCACATCTAGGATTGGTACGAGTGTATTAAATAAACTTTCTAACATATTTTTTCTCCTTTTATCATTATTTATATGTTATATAAAATCTTTTTCATCAATTTTTGAAGATGTGAAAATCACGGTTAATAATACATAAACGAGTGCTTGAATAAGTCCAAAACCAACATCAAATATCAAGTGAAATGCTGGTGCAACCACAACAGAAAACCATCCGGTAAATCTATAGATCATGACGATGAACACTGCACCACTAATAATATTACCAAACAAACGCAAAGCAATTGAAATGATTGGTGTCACTTCACCAATCACATTGAGTGGCATTAAAAATGGAATGGGTTGAAATACAGATAAGAAGTGTTTCCATTTGGAACTAATAATTCCTGTAATTTGAATAATTAAAAATGCAAATATCGAAAGTGAAAATGTAATCGATGTATACTTGGTCGGTGAATCTAAGGCAAACATACCTGATACATTAGAAATAAACACATAAATCGCTAATGTCATCACCATTGGCGTCAACCAAACAGCTTGTTTACCTACATAACCTTTCATGAACTGATTGAAAAATTTCACAAAACCAACAAACACAGTCATCACTTTAGAAGGTTTGCTTCTTGGATTTAATTGTTCAACACGTTTACCGGCAATAAACAAAACGATTGCCATCCCAAGCATGATTCCCAAGGAAGTTACAAAATAACCTGGTAAAGACGTGATGTAATTCATTATAGTATCCATAAAACTCCTTTACTTCTGCTTTTTAAATATTGGAAGTGAAAACACTAATGCTGCGACTTTTAGTGATGAAAATCCTAACATCATAATAATCAATGCCGTAATCATCTCTTGCTGATTGTCTCTGAGTTGCAAGTATACAATGATAATCATAATTAAATACATGGCAAATCTTGTGACTAAATGCGTCGCAAGCTTATATGTGTTGACTTGATCACCTTTTGTCACTTGAAGCATCTGACTATGATTAAACATTGCTGTCAAAGACCCTAATAAAGCCCAAGTCACATATTGCTCATAAAAAATAAATGTTAGTAGCGTTAATATTGCACCGTACCCAATCGCAATAAAACTAATTTTGTGCTCGTCTTTCACGATCTGCCTCGCTTTTTACAAACTTAAATAGTGTTATGAAACTGAAAAATATTCCAAAAAATAATCCTAATGCACCATACACTAATTGTCCATTACCATCGGGATCTATTTTTGTTCCAACATAGACACCAAAAAAAGATAAACCCACAATTGTCATAATCAGTTGAATGATTAAAACATAAAGCATCCAACCCGTTCTTAGTTTTTTATTTTGTTCCAAAAATCCGATCTCCACAATCTCCAAGACCTGGAACAATATATCCTTGGTCATTGAGAATTTCATCCATTGCTGCCAAATAAATATGAACATCTGGATGATCTTTTTGAAGTCTTTCAACCCCTGTTGGACAGCCAATTAGTCCGACATATCGAATATCTTTAACACCATGTTCTTTTAACATTTTAATCGCAAATGATGCAGAACCACCAGTTGCTAACATTGGGTCAACAAGTAACACAACGCTATCATTTACTACGTCAGGGAATTTTTGGTAATATACTTGAGGTTCAAGTGTTTCTTCATTTCTAAATAACCCAATATGACCGATTTTAGCTGTAGGAATCATATTATGCATTCCTTCAACCATACCTAATCCTGCTCTTAATATCGGAATAATCACAACGTGTTTTTCTAACTCATACACGGTTGTTTTCGTCATTGGCGTTTCAATTTCTTTTGGCTTCGTGGCTAAATCACGTGTAATTTCATAAGTTATTAATGCACCAATTTCACTTACAGTTTCTCTAAACGCTTTTGTCGAGGTGTTTTTATCTCTAACTTGTGCCATCTTATGATCAATAAGTGGATGTGATAAAACAGTAACTTTAGACATTAACGGTCCTCGCTTTTCGTAATTTTATCAATGCGTGTTTGGTGTCTTGTTTCAAAGCTTGAATCTACATATGCTTTAACAAGCGCTATGGCTTGTTCTTCAGTTTGTGTTCTTGCACCAAACGCAATCACATTTGCGTTATTGTGTTGTTTTGCAAGTACAGCCGTTTGATGATCGTAAATAAGTGCTGCCCTAATTCCATTAATTTTATTTGCTGCAATGCTCATACCAATACCGGTGCCACAAATTAAAATACCAAAATCAGCTTGTTTTAATACTTCATTTGACACTGCTTTTGCGAAATCTGGATAGTCTACTGAATGGTCATCATCCGTTCCAACATTAACAACTTGATGCCCAACTGACACTAAATATTTTTGAATAGATTGTTTCATGCGAATGCCTGCATGATCATTCCCAATAGCAATTATCATAAGGTCCTCTTAAAATCCAAACGGTTGATTTTTGTTTAAAATAAATGTCATTCTATCTCTGCCTTGCATATCTTTTCTTGTGATGACGTGAACATCATCGAGATAATGATGGATGAGTTTGTGTAATGCTTTTTTTTGTTGATATCCATGTTCAAAGGCTATAAGTGTCTGTCTGTGTATAAAAGGTTTAATTTGACTTAATATTGTCTCATAATGTTCTAATCCAGATTTGCCACCATATAGTGCTACCTCTGGTTCTTTGTAAACGGTATCACCAACAACTTCATCATCTGGAATGTATGGCGGATTACTCACGATAATGTCATACACACCTTCAATTTTTGAAAACCAGTTGCTTTGTTTCATTGTAACACCAATACCAAGATTTATGCTATTTTTATTAACTATATCAAGTGCATTTGGACTAATATCCGACAATATCACACGAAGTTGAGGTGCCTCTTTTTTCAAAGTTAGTCCGATACATCCAGAGCCTGTACCCAAATCTAAGACATTTAATGGCTTTTTTTGGCTATCAATATACATTAAGATATATTCAACAAGCTCTTCAGTTTCATTTCTAGGAATGAGCACATGTTCATTGACGAAGATTTTATGCCCGTAAAAGTAACGATATCCTAGTATGTAGTCAACAGGTATATCTTCTAATACATAGGCTTCAATCACATGTTTAATCTGTTCGTTCAAAGAGGTTTCTACCTCTTCATTTAACTTCATATAAAGTTCTGATTGAGTATATCCACTAAGTTCAACGACAACATACTTCACAATAAATGTTGATTTATGGTGCTGTTCAACAAATGCTTCTAACTGATCAATCATCACCTTATATGTCATGATTGTAGTCCTGCAAGTTGTCGTTTCTGAAATTCATTGATGAGTGGATCTAAAATAAGTTCTAACTTTCCTTCCATCACTGCATCTAATCGTTGCAAGGTTAGGCTAATTCGGTGATCGGTAATTCTATTTTGCGGATAATTATAAGTTCTAATTTTTTCACTTCTATCGCCTCTACCACCAAGCTCTTTTCTTAGTGTGGCTTCTTCATCTAATTGTTCTTGAAGCATTTTGTCGTAAATTCTTGTTTTTAGTAAACGATAAGCCTTATCTCTATTTTCATGTTGTGATTTACCTTCTTGACATGCAACGGCGATGCCTGTTGGGATATGTGTGAGTCTTACAGCACTTTTTGTTGTATTGACTGATTGTCCACCAGGTCCTGAGGAGTTAAAGGTATCAAATCTAATATCATCCCACTTCACATCAATCTCAATTTCTTCAGCTTCAGGCATCACAAGTACGACCGCTGTTGATGTATGAATCCGGCCTTGTGATTCTGTTTGAGGCACACGTTGTACACGATGAACGCCAGACTCATATTTTAGTTCAGAGTAAACACCTTTGCCTGAAATCATGAATTCGATTGATGTAAACCCTCCCATTGAACCATCCATGGCGTTGAGCACTTCAATTTTCCAATTTTTTGATTCTGCATATTTACTGTATAAGCGAAAAAGATCTCCTGCGAAAATATTTCCTTCATCTCCACCAGCAGCTCCTTTAATTTCCATGATAATATTTTTATCATCGTTTGGATCTTTTGGAAGTAATAATATTTTTAATGATTCTTCTAAATCTTCTAAAGTCAACTCGAGTGATTCTTTTTCTATCTCAGCCATCTCGACCATTTCTTGATCTTTTTCTGATTTTAGCATGAGAACCATATCTTTAAGTTGTTGCTTCACATCAAGGTACTTCTCATACGTCTCAACTGGTTTTACAAGTTCACTTTGTTTTTTTAATAAATCTGTCATCGTTTTAACATCAAGCGTTCCTGTTTGTAGTTGGTCTAAAATATCTTGATATTGTTTTTTCATTAATTCTAGTCTATCAAACATCGTTATCACCCAATATATTTTATCATGAATTGTCGTTTTAAGTGTTTATGAATCGTTTTAAAACATATGTTTTTTGACATAATAAAAAGCCCAATGGGCTTATTATTAATTATCTGGTTTATATTCTTCTTCTCGGTCTACTTGTGCTGTAAATCTAGAGTACTCGGTTTCAAATCTAAAAAACCTAGATACACCTGCAATCCCTTGTCTATTTTTAGCGATCACAAGTTCTACTTCACCTGTTTTAGCATCTCCAGATTTTTTGTAGTAATCTGGACGATACAAGAACATGACGATATCTGCATCTTGCTCAATCGATCCTGATTCTCTTAAGTCTGCAAGCACTGGTTTTTTATCATCACGCTTTTCAACTTCTCGAGATAATTGAGATAAAGCCATAATCGGTATTTGTAGTTCTCTTGCCATTTGCTTGAGTGATCTTGAAATATTAGCAACTTCTTCTTGTCTATTTCCTGATCGATTTGATGATTTAATCAACTGTAAATAGTCAATCACAACAAAATCAAGTTTGCCTTCTTGAGATAGTTTACGACACTTCGCGCGAATATCTTGGACGGTTACAGACCCTGAATCATCAAAATGAATATTCATTGTTTTTAATGCTTGTATCGTGGTTTCAAAATGTTGCCATTCTTTAGATGTTAAATTTCCGGCTTTAATTCTTGTATTTTTAATATTTCCTTCAGAACTTAACATTCTTGATACAAGTTGTTCATTACTCATCTCTAATGAGAAAATCGCTACATGTGCTTTGCCTTCTTTGTTTCTTTTTGCGACATTCATCGCAACATTCATCGCAAACGCACTCTTTCCCATGGATGGACGAGCAGCTAATATGATGAGTTCTTGAGGTTGAAGACCAGCAGATAAATCATCTAAATTTTGATAGCCTGTACTTAATCCTGTAATCCCTTGTTTATGGGCATTACGTTCTGTAATGTTTTTAACTTCTTCTGTAATTTTAGCAAGATCAGCAAATCCACTTGTTCTTCTTTTTTTAGATATTTCAAAAATACCTTCTTCAGCAAAATCAACATAAGAGGTAATATCTTTTTCACCTGAATAACCCTCTTCAATGACTTTACTAGAGAATTCCATGATGTCTCGCTTCATTTTAGCATCACGAATCATGGTGATATAATGTTCTAAGTTTGATGTCGATGGGATACTATCTGAAAGCGCGTATAAATATTCCATTCCACCAATTTTATCAAGCTTTCTAATATCATTCAAATGACCACTCACAGATAAATAGTCATACGTCCCTTGATCAAAGTATACGTGGCTCATCGCTTCAAAAATAAGTTGATGAGATTCTGTATAAAAATCATCTTTTTGAAGTAAGTCTAACGCGATTTTAAATGCATTGGGATCTAAAAATAAAATACTTAATACACGTTGTTCAGCATCGAATTGATGCGGCATGGTTTTACTTAACATAACTTAATCCTTTTTTTCTGTAATGTGTAGTTCAAACTGTGCATCAATACCTTTGTGTAAATGACCCATTACTGTATAAATACCTACTGAATTAATATCTGATGACACTTCTATTTTCTTTTTATCAAGGGTAATATCATGTTCTTTTTCAAATGCTTCAACGATATGTTTAGTAGTCACTGAACCAAAAAGTTTCCCGTCTTTACCGACTTGTATAGGAATAGAAATATGTTTATGGTCTATTTCATTTTTTAATTTTTTCATGAGTGCTAAATGTCTTTGTTCAGCCTCGAACTGTTCTTCTTGTTTTTTATGAAGCCATTCAAGATTTTCATCTGTTGCTTTCATCGCTTTATTTTGACTGAGTAGGAATTGACCAAATCCTCCAGCAACTTCAATGACGTCATCTTTTTTGCCTCGACCTTTTACGTCATCTAGTAATATTACTTTCATCGTTTCATCTCCTCCACCATATTCTAATCGTATTTTTCTTTCTATTTTTTCTTTTATTTCTGATACTGATGATGATTGCATTTGTGCAGCTGCACTACTTAAATGCCCTCCACCACCTAAATCTTCCATAAATATTTGAACATTAAATTCACCATGTGATCTTGCACTAATACTAATCACGCTTTCTTCAATTTGACCGATGCTGAATGTTGCTTCAATGTTATTAATTTGAAGTGCCGTATTTGCTGCTTGAGCTAATAACACTGGATCTTCGATGAATATTGGACTACACATAATCATATACTTATCTTCAATAATGAGTGCATCATTAATCAGTTGATTAATAAATTTGACACGACTCATATCTTGTCTTAACCATGTATTGACTAAACTTGTATCTGCACCAAATTCCTTTAGACGTGCTGCAGCCACAAATGTTCTTGGACCGGTTCTAATGGTGAAATGATTTGTGTCAACAATCATACCGCTATACATGATAGATGCAATAAAATAATCTACATTCACTTCTTGAGTCGCTTCAAAAAACATGAGTAACTCAGTGACAAGTTCCACCGTAGATGAAGCATAGGGTTCAATATATGAAAGTTCTGCTTCAATGGTGTCTTCACTTGCCCGATGATGATCAATAATCACTGTCTTTTCAGGTTTTACGATGAAACTTTCATCCATGATAAGATGCTTCGCTTGAGTATCACAAACGACAACAAGTGTTTGAGCAGTTACTTTCACTGATGCTTTATCGATGAACCAATTTTTAACATCTGAGTTATATGTCAGTAGCTTATTCATTACTTTCGTAGCAGTAGGATCAAGCTCTTCGCTTGGTGCAAATAAGTATGTTTTAGGCTGAACACTACTCGCCATTGCATAAACACCAACCATCGCACCTAAAGCGTCTAAATCTGCACGTTTATGTCCAATAATAATCACTTGATCACTTGATTCAAATTGTTGTTTGAGTGCTTGCGCTTGAATTCTTGCATCAACACGAGAGTTTTTTGTTTGAGCATCTTGTGTTGCACCAAAATATTGAATCTTTTCATGTTCAACATTAACGACTACCTGGTCACCACCACGCTTTTCAGCAAGTTCAATGGCATTTTGTGCATAAACACCTAACGATTCATACGATGTTTCCCATGAAGCAACACCCATCGAAAGCGTGACACGAACATGATGTTTTTCAGAAATTGAGCGTATCCGATCTAAAATATTGAACTTATTATCAATCATTAATGAAAGTTGCTTTCTTTTGGCGAACGCGATGATACGGTCATCAGCAAGCTGTTGCAAATACGCCTCATATTGGTTTGCCCAATCAGCAATTGCACCTAAATATTGTCCTTTAAGAGATGACTGTTCGGATACCGGTAAACTGGCAATCGATTCATCAATATAATCTAAAGACATGATAAGCATCGTTGGCAAGTTTTGTTGATATTTTTGTTCAATCATGTATTGATCAGTTTTTAAAAACATATAAATGAATTGGTATTCTGGTCGATACCACACTTCATATACTTCTTCGTTATAATGATAGGTGAATCTCGTTTTTTGTTCTTTCATTTGGTCGTAAATAAAAGGTGCAATATCGTTCATTGATTTTCCAATGAAACGATTAGAAAATAATTTTTTTGCTTCTGGATTTGCCCATTTGATCTCAAAATCTTGATCAAAAGCAATCATGCTAATCGGTAAACGATTAAATATTTCATCTCCCACCTGGTTCACATGATACGTGAGTTTTTGCCACATTTCTAATCTGTTTTCTAGCATTGAATTTCGTTGTCTCATTTGTAATGTAATGAATGTAAATCCAACGCTTAATGTTAAAAATACTGATATTAAAATCAGGCCGATTTGAATTAAATCTCCTCTTTCAAGCGTTTGAAAGATCGGTATTGATAAATATACAGCTACTGCCAAAAACATGACTGCAAGCAAAATCAATAGAAAACGTTTCATAATTCCTCTTTATCATATTATATCAAAAGACGTGGTGTCTTTCCATGTAAAAAAGTATAAAACAAAACTTATAAAAAAAACCTCAAAAGAGGTTTTTATTGTTAGTCTTTTACATATGGTAATAAAGCCATATGACGTGCACGTTTAATTGCTGTTGCTAACGGTCGTTGCCATTTAGCAGTTGTTCCTGTCACGCGTCTTGGTAATATTTTACCGCGTTCAGTAATAAAACGTTTTAATAAGTCAACATCTTTAAAATCGATGTGTGTCATTTTGTTTTGAGTGAAATAGCATACTTTTTTACGACGTCTAAAGTTGCCACCACCACGACGATTAGGTTTCATAATTTATCTCCTTAAAATGGTAAATCTTCTTCAGCGGCGAGTGTTTTTGATGCTTCATAATACTCATCGCTCTTATCTTGTGTTGGTTCGGAATCATAAGATGAGGAAGACGATGCATTTTTAGATTCTAGAAACTGAACGGAGTCACACAACACTTCATAAGTCGATCTTGTGCCTTGTTCCGTTTCATATTGGTTTTGTTGTAAGCGTCCTTCGATACCTAGCAACATCCCTTTTTTAACAAATCTTTCCATGTTTTCCGCTTGTCTTCTCCAGACAACACAATTGATGAAATCTGCTTTACGTTCACCGCTAGCATCTGTATAGTTGCGGTTTACAGCAATACTGAAGTTTACAACTGGAATATCACCTGAAGTTCTTCTAAGTTCTGGATCTTTTGTGATTCGACCCACAAGAATAATTTTATTAATCATATTATTCTCCTTCTTTAACAACAATAAAGCGCATCACTGTTTCAGTAATACGTACAACACGGTTAAATTCTGAAATGGCTTCGTTGTTTGCATTGACTTTTAACCATACGTAATACCCTTTTTTATGATGATCGATTTCATACGCTAAATCTTTTAATCCCATTTCTTTAAGTTCTAATACTTCACTATTAAAACTCACGAAGATGTCGTTGAAGTGATTAATAATTTCTTTAATTTGTTCACTTTCAACAGTTGGGCGTATGATATACATAATTTCATAGGCTTTCATACTTATACCTCCTTTTGGTCTTTGGTTACACTTTTTGTGTAACAAGGAAGATGTTTTATGTGATATAAAACGTCTCGCTTACGCAACAAGTATTATATCACACTATAACTTACTTATCAATCAATGAGTGTCTCTTTGCATAACTTAATCATTGCTTGAACTGTTTTTTTAATAATTTCCAAACGATCCCCCATGTCGAATATGAGATGTTTGACGATGTGAGCGCTTTGAGTCTTACACGAAATAAATATATCTTTATTTGCTTCTGCATAGCCTGTGACACTCAGTGATACATCTGACTGAAACAGAGCTAAAGCTTTTTTTGCCATATCCAATACAACTTCTTGAGATACAACACCACAAGTATCAATAAGGTCTTGTGGCACTTTTAACACATTCACTTTGATGTCATTTTGATAACACACTAAGCTCCCTTTAAACACTTCACTAACACCAGCGATTTTGACAAATTCATATGCAAGAGAACCACCAGTCATGCTTTCAGCAAGACTGATGGTTAATGTATGATCTTTTAAATATTTAATTATGTCGTTCATTAACTCAACGTAATCGTAAATGTCAATTCGACAAACGATCCTTCAACATTTCTTAAAACAGTGACTTCGTGCGTATCACCAAATGTGGCGTTATCTAATTCTGCAGCAATATCTGCAATCGATGTAATATCATTACCATTCATTTTAATGATTAAGTCGAAGATTTCTAAATAATTAATTGCATCTCTTGTTTCATCCAAACCGATAATGACAACGCCATCACGATCGACCGGAATCACAGTTGGATCATTTTCAGGATCTTCTAAAAATACACTCAATTCTTGAATGGTAACACCAAGTCTAGGTTTACGTTCTACAGCAGTGAAATCGCCCTCATCAACATATTGTAGAAATTTAAAATAAATCTCATTAATGTTTAGTGAATAATTTAATCCTTCTGCTGCAATCGGTCCATCGACTGTAGAAATGCTTGGAATTTTTGCCACATTGATACCGATAAATTCACCGACTAAGTTAAAAAGTGGCCCACCGCTATTTCCAGGATTGAGTTCCGCGTCGTGCATGATGGCTAAATTATCTATCCCTTTGTACGGATAAGAATTCATTGCTACCACACCTTGAGTCACATAATTAAATCTAGACAAATCTTCTGGTGTACCAATGGCATAGACATCTTGACCAACAACAATTTCTATATTTTCAGCGTCATTAATTGCTTTAGAATAATATACCGGGAGTTGTTCATCACTTTCAAATCTTACAACTGCAACGTCATACAATGCTGAGGACGTGACTCCATTAATCGGAATTTCATCTCTTAATCCACCAAAGTAAATACTCATTTCACCAGCATCTTCAATGACGTGATGATTGGTGATGGCATAGTACACATTACCTTCTTGGTGATAAATCAGTCCAGAGCCATGACCTGTATCTGTTTTTACAACAATGACTGAAGGACTCACTTCAGCAATCATGTCAATTCTCGCTTGTTCATAATCAATCGGCGATTCATAAGGAATGGTAGATCTTGTGTCAAAACAGCCTGAAAGAACCACCAATGTCATGATTATCATTACTAAACGCAATATTTTTTTCATATGTCCTCCTTAAAATGTAAATAAATCATAAGCATTACGCGTAGTGATTTGATCTACATCCTCTACTGACATACCTTTTAGTTTTGATAGTGCTCTTACGATATATTTCACATTTGCGGGTTCATTTCTCCTACCGCGATAAGGTTCAGGAGATAAGTAAGGTCCATCAGTTTCAACAAGAATTTGAGATTCATTAGTTTTGGACAATAATGTTTGTTTA
>JBMTKL010000004.1:0-23965 GCA_049439405.1 Acholeplasmataceae bacterium
GCTTTACCTTGGCCACGTTTTAACATAATGCGACCAGCAACAGAAACTTCAATTTTTTGAGATTCTAGATCCTCTTTTGTTAAAGAATCATAAGCATCTTTGATGTCTTTGGCATGATGTGTGCGTAAAAATTTAGAGCCAAAAGGATTAATGCCTTTATTTGTTAAATATGCAAGTTTTTCTTTTCGAATTCTCGTTTGTTCTAAGTCTTCCATGACTACTCCTTAAGTGACAACAAATGGCCATAAAATGGCCAAAAGTGCTATGCTTGAATCACATCATACATCGGTTGATCTTTCATCATCTGAAGTGATGTTACTTTAACAATAATTGTTTTTGCAGCATAATGAATGGCAATGGTATCACCACGCTTTAATTGATAACCAGGCTTTGCTGGTTTTCCATTCACATCTATTTTAGACTTTTCAGCAACATCTTTTGCAACTGTTCGTCTTTTCATGAGACGCGACACTTTTAAATATTTATCAAGCCTCATCTTTAGATTCTTCTACAGGTTTAGAAGTTTCTTTTTCTTGTTCTTCCCACCAAGAAAGTTTTCCGGTCTCTACGATTTCATCAATATCCGCTTTTGTTAAGGTTTCGACGTTAAGTAGATATTCTGCAATTGTATCTAATAATGTCATATTTTCGGTTAATATGTTTCGAGCAGTTCCATAACATTCTGTAATGATATCTCTTACTTCTTTATCAATTTCATGCGCAACTTGGTCTGAGAAATTTTTCTCTTTGTAGTAATCTCTACCTAAAAAGACACTTCCACCTTGATTTTCATATTGAATGGGTCCTAATGGACTCATACCATATTCAGTAACCATTGATCGTGCAATTTTTGTTGCCATTTGAAAGTCATTGTAAGCACCTGTTGTTACTGTATCAAACTTAATTTCTTCAGAAACACGCCCACCTAAATAACTTGTGATCATCGCTAGAAGTGATTGTTTTGTTTCTAAAAATCTTTCTTCAGCAGGCGTCATTAAGTTATAACCACCAGCACGTCCTCTTGGAATAATGGTTACTTTTTGAACAACATTAGCGTGTGGTACTTTTAGACCAATGACAGCATGACCAGCTTCATGGAATGCAACGGTTCTTTTTTCTTCAGGAGAAAATTTACGAGATTTTTTAGCTGGCCCCATACGTACTCTATCCATCGCTTCATCTAAATCTTTTTCGATGACTAAGCTGCGGTTATCTCTTGCAGCAAGAAGTGCTGCTTCATTGAGTAAGTTCTCAATGTCTGCTCCAGAAAATGCAGGAATTCTTTTTGCTAGATTTTTAAAATCAATTTGAGGATCAACTTTCTTATTTCTAGCATGGACTTTTAATATTGCTTCACGACCGCGAACATCTGGCAGGTCAATCGTAATTTGTCTATCGAATCTTCCGGGTCTTAATAGCGCCGGGTCTAATACGTCTGGGCGGTTTGTTGCAGCCATAATGATGATACCTAAATTACCTGTAAATCCATCCATCTCAACAAGCAACTGGTTGAGTGTTTGTTCACGTTCATCGTGTCCTCCACCAAGACCAGCACCACGTTGTCTACCTACCGCATCAATTTCATCAATAAAAATGATACACGGTGAATTTTCTTTTGCAACTTTGAATAAATCACGTACCCTTGAAGCACCGACACCAACAAACATCTCAACAAAATCTGATCCAGATATTGAGAAGAAAGGAACATTTGCTTCGCCTGCAACAGCTTTAGCAAGTAATGTTTTACCCGTACCAGGGGCACCCACTAAAAGCACACCTTTAGGTATTCTAGCACCCATGTCAGCATATTTTTTAGGTGTCTTAAGAAAATCGATAATTTCCTCTAACTCTTCTTTTTCTTCATCAACACCAGCAACATCTTTGAAAGTGACTGTTTTCTCACGGTTAAGTTTTGCACGGTTTTTAGAGAAGTCAAACGCACGGTTATTTTGATTATTTGCATTTCTAAAGATAATAAATAATATTGCTATAAATATGATGAATGGTACAATGTTAATTACTATGGACCAGAAAGAGATGCCAGATTTAGGAATAATGTGTGTTTGTCCACCATACATTTCAACAGTTTCTAAAATTGCATCAGCTTCATCGATTCTCATGATGCCTTCAAAATCAGCAATATTATTAAATTTTGAAACAGAACTATCTTTAATCGATCCAGAAACCAAGACTAAGTCGTAGTTTTCCCCACCAACAAGTTCATATGAGAAAGATGCAATATCTTGATCAACTGCAGCTTCTTGTATTTCAAGGGTTGTTAATGTTTGTACTGGATCTTCTAAGGCAGATCTTAAAAATAAGAATACCCCTAAAATAACAAACAAGGTGAATATCATCACCAAGTAATCAGGTTTTCTCCGTATTGGTTTTTTTGGTTTTTGAGTCATTCAGTTGCTCCCTTAAGAATATATTTCTTTTTTCAAAATGCCGACATAAGGAAGATTACGATACATTTCGTCATAATCTAATCCATAGCCTACTACAAATTTATTTGGAATCGTTTTGCCAACATAGTGTGGGACGAAAGGCGTTTGTCTACCCTCGGGTTTATCTAATAATGTAACAACTTTTATAGAATTTGCACCACGATTTGCAAACAGTTCATACATCGTTTTAATCGTATTGGCAGAATCCACGATATCTTCAATAATTAAAACATCTCTACCGGTTAAAGGTACGTCAGAATCTTTTTTAATTTTAACATCGCCTGTTGTTTTGATGCCCCCATGATAACTGGATACAGACATATACTCGATCTCAACATACAAATCGATATACTTTGAGAGGTCAGCCATAAATGGAACACATCCTTTAAGCAAACCAATGAGTAAAGGTTTTTTACCGGCATAATCTTTAGTTAATTGTGCACCTAAATCTTTACAAATTGTTTGTATCTCTTGTTCTGAAACTAAAATTTCTTGAATATCATTGTGCATCGCTAACTCCTTTAACGTCAACACTCACCGTATGATCTGATTGAAAGGTTTTGTTTGTATATATGTTTTCCACATATAAAATAATATTGTTTTGATCAACAACGATGAGCAATTCATCACGCAAATGTTTTGGAATTTTCTTATCGATTAAGTAATCCTTTAATTTTTTATGACCGAAAGAAAATGCTAATTGATCGCCTTCTACACGGTGTCTAACAACAAGTGGTAGAGCGCTTATATTATAACATATTTTCGTGTTGCTATCTTGAAATCTTGAGTTATTATCGAAAAATATGGAAATTTTTTTCCCATCTATTTCATTCAACCCTTCTTTAAGTTCAACGACTGAATTAGAAAGTTCTTTCGCCTCTCTAATAAAGAATTCTTCGTAATTTAACACAAAACGCTTTTGATTTGAAAGATGTAGCTCTGCATTTGAAGTAGAAGAAGCGATCAGTGATTGTATACTTTTGATATGCTCATAATTATAGTCGATTTGGTTCAATCTCAGCAACTTTATAAGCAGTTGAATTTGTAAAGCTGGGCTTAATTGAATAAATTGTGTTCTAGTTAGATTGTTAATATCATAACGCGTTGCTTCATCATCAAGATGCGATGATGCAACAGACAACTGTTCATGAAACCTCGTGAAAGAATCATTTAATCTAGGATTTTCTTGTTTCAGTAAAGGGATGATTTGATGTCTTATACGATTTCGGAAATAGTCATTTGTTGCATTCGAGGTATCTTCACGATAAGGTACATGATGCTCTTGAATATATTCAGCAATAGATGTTTTTGAGATAGACAATAAAGGTTTGTGAAAGGTAATTCCATAAAGAACTTCTTTTTCATTAAGGCCTGAGTATCCATGAAGATCGCTTCCACGAATCAGTCTCATTAAAATCGTTTCAGTTTGATCACCAGCATGGTGTGCAGTAAACACATGTTTAATTTTTCTGTTTTCAGCGACTTGTATGAGTTTTTTCTGTCTCATGATATGCGCTTCATGTTGAAAGTTAGACTTAGGTACGTTTAAATAAAAAACATCATAAGATAATTGATGTTTTTCACAAAACTGTTTAACCAATTGAACATCAGCGTCACTATCTTTTCTCACTTGATGATTAAAATGTACGACATGAGGTTGAAAAGATATTGCCATGTCTAATAGTGCCATGGAATCCATACCGCCGCTTACAGATAAAACTAAAGGCTCACCATTTAAATCGCTTAAATATTTAGTTAAAGAGTGTTTTAAACTAACTTTAGACATAGTCATATTATATCATGCATCAATGATTTTATATATGTTATAATACAAAGAAAAATGAGGTTTTAAGATGTTAATGTTAGCAAGTCAATCGCCAAGAAGAAAAGCATTACTTGAAAAGTATGGTTTTTCTTTTCAAGCAATATCGCCAAATGTAGATGAATCTGTAGTGTCTCCACAAGATCCGGTATCGTATGTTCAACAGTTAGCTTTTGAAAAAGCAAATGCTGTGTATAAAAAACATACAGAAAATATCGTCATTGGAGCAGACACCATCGTTTATAAAGATGATACATATTTCGGCAAACCAAAAGATCGATTGGATGCGTTTAACATGTTAAAAGAACTTTCAGGGAAAACACATCAAGTGTATACGGGTGTATGTATTCTTGCAACAGGTCATCAAGATCTTTTTCACACAGTGTCTAACGTGACATTCAAAACACTTACTGAAGAGGATATCATAACGTACATTGATACATTCGAACCCTATGATAAAGCTGGTGCATACGGAATTCAAGAAGAAAACAATATACTCGTTAAATCATTTGATGGAGCATTTGAGACCATTGTTGGGTTTCCGATGTTTCTCATTCATTCTAAATTAACGCGACTAATAAAAAAATAACGACCTAAGTGGTCGTTTTTTTATGGATCAAAGTCTTTAAATCTTCTTCGCTAATGTCATACTCTTTATGACAAAAATGGCAGTGTATATGAGCCCCGTGATCTTCTTCCACAAGTGGCGTTAGAGATTCAATCGAAAGTGCATTAAGTGAATTTAAAAAACCATCATATGAACAAGGACAAATATAGTTCAATTCGATTTTTTTAAGAATTTCTCCAGTAGTATCAGAGAGCATTTCAAAGAGATCTTCAGGCGTTTTTCCTTCGTTATAATGTGACGACATGTTAGGAAGAGATGCGATGACTTGTTCTAGTTTAGTGATGGTATCTTCGCGAACACCTGGCATGAGTTGTAAAATATAACCACCACTAGATTGTATTGAAGTATCTGGATTAACTAATACACCAAGTCCAACACTAGAATTCGTTTGTTCACTTTTTGTGAAGTAATACGTAAAATCATCAGCGATTTCTCCTGAGACAAGTTCTGAAGTAGATGTGTAATAGTTTTTCATCAATAAGTCTTTTGTCACATAAAGAAAGCCATTTCCAACTGCTTGAGAGACATTAAGTTTTCCCGCTTTGGGACCAGTTTCGTACCTTAAGTAGACCTCCGGGTTACCAATATCAGCACGGACCTCGCCTTGGCCATTCGCTTCTGCAATCATGTATTTAATTGGCCCATCACCTTGTATTCTAAGTGTAATTCTTTCGCCATCTTTATACATGAGTCCCATCATTGCTCCTGCAGTTAATAATCTGCCTAAAGCAGCACTAGCCGTTGGCCACGTATGATGAATACTTTGTGCTTCTTGAACAAGATGTTTAGTTGTTGCTGCATAGATTCTTACTGTTTTGTTATAGGCGTGTCCTATAATTGCGTAATCTTTCATTTTATCACCAAACATATTGTAGCATAATTGAAGGTTTTTTTCGTATGTGTTACAATAATTTAAGGTGATTATATGTCATTTTATATTGGCGACATTGAAGTAAAAAACAAATTAATACTTGCACCAATGGCTGGCGTCTCAAACAGCCCTTTTAGACGCGTGAGTCGACAACATGGCGCAGGTGTTGTCTATGCAGAAATGGTTTCGGATAAAGGTCTCATTCATAAAAACGAAAAAACCATTAGCATGTTATTTATGACAGATGAAGAAAAACCGATGGCACAACAAATTTTTGGTTCAGATTTAGATACAATGGTGGAAGCCGCTGTTTATGTTGATCAACATAGTAATTGTGACATCATTGATATTAACATGGGCTGTCCTGTACCTAAAGTTGCGATTAAAAATCAAGCTGGTGCAGGATTAATGAAAAACCCAGATAAAATTTATGATATCGTTAGAGAAATTTCTAAACGTGTATCAAAGCCGTTGACTGTTAAAATTAGAAGCGGTTGGGATGATACATCTGTAAATGCGGTTGAGGTTGCAAAAAAAATAGAAGAAGCTGGTGCAAAAGCAATCACTGTACATGCGAGAACAAGAGCACAAGGGTATAGTGGAAAAGCAGATCTGGATGTTATCAAAGCCGTTAAAGAGGCAGTTTCCATACCTGTAATAGGAAATGGTGATGTCGTTGATGGACCATCGGCTAAACGGATGTTAGAATATACTGGATGTGATGCAGTCATGATCGGACGGGCAGCCCTTGGAAACCCTTGGGTATTTAGAGAAATAAACGCTTATTTGAGCGGTAATCCAGAGATTGCTAGACCTTCGATTAATGAAATTATTCAACTCATGCTTAATCATTTACACGAATTAGTCGATTTAAAAGGTGAAAAAGTAGGCGTGCTTGAAATGCGAAGCCATGGTCCTTGGTATTTAAAAGGGATTGATAATGCGTCTCACCTTAGAAAAGCATTAGTCAGAACTAAAACAGTTCAAGAATTTGAAGATGCGATCAATATGTATGTGTCTCAAGGACAAATTATATAAAAAAGAAGACAGTATTAGTCTTCTTTTTTATATTTCATATAAGGATTGAGATGTAACGGATCCATAAAGACTTTTACATTGACTCCGAGTTCATCATAGACTTCATTTAATACAAAATATCTTGTTTTAAGTTTGTTATAAACATCCATATTTTTAAAGGGTATATTGAATTGAAACGTTTGATATGTCTCATATAAAGTATCATTGATGGCTTCCATCAACTGTTCAAGACCTTCACCTGTCTTGCTGGAAGTATAAATATAAGGTTTATCAAATAATGGCCAAGTATCACATAAATCACTTTTAGTCACAACATATAATCTAGGAATATCTTTTGCACCAAGCGATTCAAGCACATCTTCTGTGGTTTTCACTTGAACATCAGACATCGTTGTTCCATCGATGAGATGGAGTATTAAATCAGCGTGTAATACATCTTCTAAAGTTGTTTCAAACGATGTAACAAGTTCTGTTGGCAATTTTGAAATGAATCCAACGGTGTCAATGAGTAAATAAGGTCTATGATCTTTGTAAGTTATTTTTTTTGCTTTGGTATCAATCGTAGAAAACAACATATCTTTTTCTAAAGTTTCGTGTTCTAGATGACTATACCTTTTAAGTAAAGCATTCATCATGGATGATTTTCCAGCATTTGTATAACCAACAAGTGCCACAGTTTTCATTTGATTGTATTGTCTAAGTTTTCGACTTGTTTGTTTTTCGGTTTTGATTTTTTGGAGTTGTTTTTTTATTTGAGTGATATCACCCAATATTTTTCTTCGATCGAGTTCAAGTTTTGTTTCTCCCGGACCCTTTGCGTTATAAGAACCACCACCTTGTCTGGATAAAGATGCACGCATACCGATAAGTCTTGAAATCATGTATTGCTTTTGAGCTAAAGCGACTTCAAGTGTAGATTCTTTTGAATGTGCGCGTTCAGCAAAAATAGATAAAATTAAAAAGCTTCGATCGAATACTTGAATATCTAAATCTTGTTCAAGGTTTCGTAATTGTGCGGGTGTTAATGCATCATCAAAAATAACCATATCAACGTGGTCAACCGAAATTAATCGTTTAATTTCATTGACTTTACCAGATCCAATGAGTGTTCTCGCTGAAGCACTATGACCTTGTTGTGGCAATTTATGGACTGTCTTAATGGAGGCGGTTTGTGCGAGTCTTTCAAGTTCATTTAAAGACTCCATAATCTCTTGGGTATTCAGTTCTGTTGAAAATCCAACCAGTATGGCTGTATCTTGCTTAATGGTTTCATACGACATACATTCATTTTAAGCTATTTACACAATGAATACAATACATGTTAAACATTATGTACATGAAGAAACCCTTTGTCTATGCTATAATAAAATATATAAAAAGAGGGACAATTATGTTATTTAATCAACCTATTTGGAAATTAATTTTAGAATTTTATATCCTATTTGTAATGGTTTATTTTGTGGTCCGATTCGTCACATCATCTAAACGCGTGCTCGCAATTTCGATGGTTTTTGGATCAATTTATGGACTCAATATTGCTGCGACAACCTTTGATTTTGAAGTATTAAATGTCGTATTTCAATATATCATGCCATATTTACCAGTGATGTATATTGTTATTATGGCTTCTGATATCAGACGTAGTTTAGATGTCTCTTGGAAAAGCATGAGTAAACAAGATGGTTTTGTGATGGGGAACCAGCAAACAAAAACACAAATTGTTGATGCAGTGATGTCGCTCGCACAACAAAAAACAGGCGCACTAATTACGATTGAAAAACACAATACCTTAGAACAATATGCTGAACGTGCCGTGATGTTAAACAGTCGAGTAACCAAAGAACTTCTCATAAACATCTTTGCACCACTCACACCACTTCACGATGGAGCTGTTATTATTCGAGGAGATCAAATACTTTGTGCTGGGGCATATTATGTCCTTTCAGATAACGAAAATGTTGAAAGCTCAACAGGATCAAGACATCGCGCAGGTCTTGGCATCAGCGAAGTGACGGACAGTATGACGATTATCATATCAGAAGAAACAGGAAATATTTCAATCGCAATAGAAGGTATTTTACTAAAAAATAATGACCGTGAAAAAGTATTAGAATACTTAAATACATTCATGAAGTGAGGATCGAATGAAAACGATATTTAGAATAATATTTCTACCGTTTAAAGTTATCGGTGGATCAAACATTTCAGGATTTTTCCTATCCATCTACAAAAAAGCACCTTGGCTTAATGTGCTTGTCTCAATTATTATTGCAGCATTAGCCATATATTTTGTATACGGAGTGTAATATGCTTCAACCGTACTATTTAGTTGCATTCACTGTCATCATTTTTGCCATTACGATTTTACAAAGTTTGCAACAAGAAAAAATACTAGTTTATAAGTTCATCTTGAGTGTGTTGTATTTGTTTATCTCCATTGTTTTAGCTGTGAGTGGAGACCCATTGCTAAATACAAATACGATGGAATTAACCTACACCATTTTTACAGTGTTTGTGTTGGTTGTTTTTGTATGGCAGTTATATGTTAGTTTTAAAAATGCCACACTAAAGTCAAACCATTATGAATTGTTTGTGAAGGCAATCAAAAACTCAAAATTTAATGTGTATTATATTGTAGATCAACACGAGAAAATCAGAGACGTATCACTTGGTTTTCTACAAGAAATTTCATTAGAAAAAGAAGAAGTCATCGGTAAAAAACTATATCAAGTCTTAAATAAATCAATTCGGATTAAACAAATTGATGGCGAAGAAGCGACCAACAAAACATTCCAACAATGGGCTTCAGAATATAAAAAAACGGTAGAGCCAAATCAGGCAACAATCCAAGACATTGCATTTTTAAATGCCATGGGTGAAACAACACACTTCCATTTAATTGTTCAGCCAGTGTATGTGTTAGGTTCATATAAAGGTAGAATCGTCGTCGGAGAAAAAAAGACCGATTTAGAAATGATGGCTGTTGAAAAAGAACTTGAACAATCTAATCATGAACTCGATAGTATTCGTCAAAAATTTATTGCCATTTTAGAACTCTCTGAAGAAGGGTTATACTCGGTTGATTTTAAATCCCAAAAGATTTGGATGAGTTCATTCTTAACGAAGTTACTTCAACTCGGTTTAGATGAACTCGATATAGAAGCCTTTAAAGCGCTCATTCATGCGGATGATTTAGAAAAAAGACAATTACTTATTCATAGACTTAGCGAAGAGAACCCGACATATGAAATGACGTATAGGATCAAGTCGAAAGATGCATACATTTGGATTCGTGAAAAAGGAAAAAAACTTTTTGATGACACTGAACATGAAATCATCATGGGTGTGATGACTGAAGTAAAAACAAAACATTTTATGGCCTCTGAAATTCAAGTATTAGATGAAGTGAAAACATATCATCATGTGGTACCCTTCTTATCAAAAAGAAAACTAGAAAATAAATATTTTGAAGTGTTATATGTATCACTATATAATCTTTCACAAATCAACGACCGTTACGGTAGAGATGTTGGCAATATGTTTATTTCAGAGTATGTGAAGCAACTGAAAAAAACATTTATTACCGAAAGCGGAGAGATGTTCAGAATGAGTGGTTCAAGTTTTATTGTTGTCATTACTGATCCAAGAAAAATCGAAATGTTTGAATCAGGATTGCAAACAAAAGGTCCATTTATGGATGTCCAAATGAACTATGGAAATATTCAAACAGAATTAAAAGTTCATGCAGTCATCATGAGTCATCAGTACATGAAAGATGTAGATCAAACATTACTAAGGCTTAGAGATACATTAAGAGTCTTAGGAACATCGATGAGACCTGAACCGGTTATTAGATTAAATGAATAAGACTGAATTACGTACAGCCATGCTCAATCAAAGGATGCGTATTCCAGAAATGGTTCATGTTGGTTTGAGTCAAGAGGCTGCGAAACGCATTCAAGACCATCCATTTTACAAACAGGCCAAACACATAGGGATATATCATCCAATAAAAAACGAAATGAATTTACTCTCGTTAAAAAAAGATCAAGAAAAAATATTTTATTTACCTAAAGTCTATGATCATGAGATGCATTATTTAAAATACGAAGAGGTACTCAAAGAAAGCGAACTAGGCATATATGAACCCGTCTCTTTAGATATATATGACGATCAACTCGATTTGGTGATTGTACCAGCACTTGCTGTTGACAAGAAGTATCACCGAGTTGGTTATGGTAAAGGATTTTTTGATCGGGTCATCCGCGCGCACAAACATATAAAAACACTTGGTGTTGTCATGTCGTTTCAAGTCATTGAATACATGACACATTCTTATTTAGATGAACCACTTCATGATATAATAGTAATACCGTATCAAGGCGAGGAGTAAACATGATTATAGAAACACAATTTGGTAATTTTGAACTTATAAAAAATTACCGTGAGGGTTTTGATATCGCGATCTTTAATGAAAAGTATGTTCCTGTAGCATTTGACAGATATACGTTTATTGTTGGCGATGTATCTGCGGGAATTATGAGGTTAAAAGGATTCGCTAATGACCCAAAGAGTCCTAACAGTTTTAAGAAAATACCGGACTACTTAAATGAATCTTGTAATATGAATACAGCGTATTTCATATTAAAACGTATGAAAGCATCAACAAACAATCAAGTTGAAGAAGAAGGAAGTGAAGAGAATGATGAATGATAATCAAGTGATGGCAGATCAAGTCATGACACTCATTACTAAAGTGAGACCTTATTTACAGCGAGACGGCGGAGACATTGAAGTATTAAAAATTGAAGAAGGTATTGTATACGTGAAAATGCTAGGTGCTTGTGATGGTTGTTATGCCATTGATATCACACTCAAGCAAGGTATTGAAACCATGCTTTTAGAAAACATCCCAGGCGTTATTGGTGTTGTCATGGATGAATCATAAGTCGCATTTCATGCGACTTTTTTATTTTATTGATATAATAGACTTAAATTTTTAATAAGGAGTGAAACGATGAGTCAAGTTAAAAAAGAATCAAAAAAATTTGGTTTAATTGTGGATTCAACCTGCACAATAAATGACCAGATGTTAAAAAAAGAGGACATCATCAAAGTGCCTCTTACAATATATTTTGATAGTGATGCCCATTTAGATGGTACCGTCACTGTAGACATGTTAATTGATGCATTCAATAAAGATGTTGATATTAAAACAAGTCAACCGACACCGGATGCCTTTCTTCAAGCAATGAATGATCAACTCAAAACATATGACCACGTGGTCGTTTTAGCATTAGCTAAAAATTTAAGTGGAACATATAACTCAGCGATTTTAGCAAAAGATTTATGCGAAAATCCTGAAAAAATAACGGTTATTGATACCGAAAGCACAGGTGCTGGCGTCTTATACATGGTTGAGAAAATAACTGAACTAAGAGCCAATGGTGGTACTCATGAAGAAGCCACTGCACTTGCAGAAGACATTAAAAAACGAAATGTATTCTACATTACAGTAGATAATTTAAAATATTTAATTAAAGGTGGACGTATTAGTCGTACAAAAGCCGTGATTGGTAACGTTTTAAAGAAAAAACCAGTCTTAAAATTTAAAGAAGGCTCGCTAGGATTGGATGCTACAGTAAGAAGCTTTGTTGGTGTAAAAAAATACATCGTCGAACAAGCAAGTAAAATTCTTGAAGCAGGTAAAAGTAAAGTGGTTGTTTATATTAACTATGTTGATGATGAACTAAGAGCTACAGCAATGAAAGAAGCACTTGCTGAATTAGGCGAAAAAGTCTACATTAAAATAGTAGGTTTAGTCAGTCCAGTCGTCTCAGCGCACGTTGGACTAGGTACGTTAGGAATTTGCATTGTAGAAGAATAAAGGATACCGTAAGGTATTCTTTTTTTATGTTATAATAAATAGAGGTTTAAAGATGGAAATAGGTAGCATTATTCGTTGCCAAGTCACAGGGATTCAACCGTATGGTGTTTTTGTGGAATGCGGCAATAAAAAAGGATTAATCCATATTTCAGAACTATCAGATTTTTATGTCTCTGACATCCACGACATCATACAACTCGATGATATGATTGATTGTTGTGTGATTGGTAATGAAGGAGAGAATTTAAAGCTGTCTTTTAAGAAGGCGTATACCATTCCTCAAAAAATCTTAAAACAAGTAAAAATTAAAACAGGATTTGTGTCACTTGAGCGTGCACTTCCACATTTTATAGAGAAAGCCAAGAAAGCAAAGAGGACAAAACATGATTAAACTAGAAAAAAAATATTTGACATCATTTTTAAAAAATGATATTCAATCACTCCAAGAAGATGTCAATAGAATCCACGAAATGATTCATCAAAAAACAGGAGAAGGTAGTGACTTTTTAGGATGGGTAACGTTACCTGAAGACATTCAAAAGCAATTAGACCGCATTGAAACTGTCGCGAAACACTTACAATCCTATGATGTGCTCATCGTTATCGGCATTGGAGGGTCTTATTTAGGTGCGAAAGCAGGACTTCATTTTTTAGAAACACCGTTTAAACAAACAAAACCAGAAATTATTTTCGCTGGTCACCATATGTCAAGCACATATATGGCTGAGCTTTTGTCATATATTCTAGGAAAAAATGTAGCCGTGAATGTCATATCAAAATCAGGGACAACCACTGAACCTGCGATTGCATTTAGATTAATTACTGATGTGATGAAAAAGATGTATGGTGAGCATGGTCTTAAAGAACGTATTGTCGCAACAACCGATCAAGCAAGAGGAGCGTTATTTAATCTTGCCACTGAACAGGGTTATGAAAAGTTTGTCATTCCTGATGATGTTGGTGGAAGATATAGCGTCTTATCACCCGTTGGTTTAATTCCATTAGCGGCAGCTGGATATGACATTAGAGCAATGGTAAAAGGCTCACAAAAAGCGATGGAAGATGCAAGCAATCCCGACCTTACAAAAAATGTAGCCTATCAATACGCAGCGTACAGATATATGATGTATCAACAAGGCAAAAAGATTGAGATGCTCGCAAGTTATGAACCCAATATGCAATATGTTAACGAATGGTGGAAACAATTATTTGGGGAGTCTGAAGGAAAAGATCATAAAGGTTTATTTATTACGAGTGCATTATTTTCTACAGATTTACACAGTCTTGGTCAATACATTCAAGAAGGTGAACGTCATTTATTTGAAACGATTATTCACGTCGATAAACCAACGAAAGATTTAACGATTAAGGCGAATAAAGATGATCTAGATGGACTCAATTATTTAGCAGGAAAAACATTATCATATGTGAACGGTAAAGCAGAAGAAGGAACACTTCTTGCACATAACGAAGGGGATGTTCCAAACATCGTTTTACATCTTGAAAATGTGTCTGAAACATCCTTTGGATACATGGTTTACTTTTTTGAAATCGCATGTGCAATGAGCGCTTATTTAATTGATATTAACCCGTTTAATCAACCAGGTGTAGAAGCATACAAAAGACACATGTTTACCTTACTAGGGAAACCTGGTTATAACCATTAGATGACAACACATATGACAGAAAACGCAAAAGAAACAGAGATGCTTGGCTTTCAGTTGGCTTCTCTTTTGCGTTATGATACCCATCCCATTATTTTATTAGATGGAACACTTGCTGCAGGTAAAACGACTTTCACTAAAGGGATAGCACGTGCACTAAGTATCACTAAATCAGTCAACAGTCCAACGTATACAATTATGAAAATATATCAATCAGATGATCGCTTAAAAATACTACACCACTTAGATCTTTACAGGCTTGACACATTAGGCAATGACTTTGACTTGGAAGAGTACATTCACGCGGATGGATTTAGTGTTATTGAATGGCCATTTCAAGTTGAAGCCCTCATTCCTCGTTCATATATTTTAGTATCATTTGACATTGTCGATGAAAACAAAAGAAAAATCACCATCACATGTAAAGGTGATGATTGTGATCATTTGGATCAAAAGTTATGAGAACATTATTTTTTGATATTTCAACACACGTTATGTATATCGGATACGCCGAAGCGGATGAGATCATTGATTTTAGCATAAGGCTTGCTAAACGAGATCATGCGAAACATATTGTTGATCGCATTCATCAATTGTTAGAAAGAAATCAAGTGACACTGCGTGATATGGATCAAATCATTGTCGGCAAAGGTCCAGGTTCATATACGGGTATAAGAATTGCTGGTACTGTTGCTAAAACATTAGCCTATGCAACAAACATCTCACTATTCCAAGTCTCAAGTTTGGTATTTATGACATCGGGGTATCAAGGATTAATATGTGCGATGCAAGATGCAAGAAGAGGCAACGTCTTTTCTTGTATTTATGAGGATAATCAAGTGCTACATAAAGATGCACTTCGTGAATTAGAGTCATTTAAAAATGAAGAAGATTATAAAAAGTCACAGTGTATATTTGTTGATGAAGACACATATTCAGTCGATATCAACACCATAAGAATGCATGCAACAATCGTTGAAGACATTCATGATTATGAACCATTTTATGCAAGAATTACCGAGGCGGAACAACGTGCAAATCATTCAAGCAAATGAAACCCATGCACAAAGCATTTATGCACTTGAATGTGAAAATTTTCAAGACCCCCTATCATTAGACTTCATTTTACAAGAACTCAAGACAAACCCATTCGCGCATTATTATGTGATTGACAAAAATGAAGCAATCATTGGATATATTGGGTTACGTCTCATAGATGAAGTGGCAGAAGTAATGAATATGGCCATACAAAAAGAACACCAAAATCAAGGCAATGGAACGATGTTACTTAATGAAGTCATTAATCAAGTCAAAACAATGGGTGTTCAACGACTAATATTAGAAGTAAGAGCAAGTAACGAACGCGCAAAACAGCTTTATAAAAAAGTTGGCTTTTCTTATATGAAAACAAGACCAATGTATTATAAAAATGAAGATGCGTGTGTCTATGTAAAGGAAATCATATGATTATATTAGCAATAGAAAGTAGTTGCGATGAAACAGGTGTTGCTATCTTAAAAGGTGAACGGGATATCCTATCAAAAACGTTAGTCAGTCAAATGGATATTTTTAAACCATTTGGTGGCGTCGTCCCTGAAATGGCAAGTCGAAATCATGTTAAAGTCATTACTAAACTTATCGATAAAGCAATAAAAGATGCAAAACTAACACCGAGCGACATCGATTTAGTTGCAGTCACAGAAGGTCCAGGACTTATAGGGTCACTACTCGTAGGTATTAATGCAGCAACAGCATTTGCCTATGCGCATCAAAAAGAAGTGATTGGTGTCAATCACTTAGCGGGACATATTTACTCTGCGAATTTAGTGAAACCATTACATTTTCCAGCACTCGCGCTACTCGTCAGTGGTGGTCATACAGAGCTTGTTTATATGAAAGACCATATGTCTTTTGAAGTGATTGGAGAAACATTAGATGATGCAGTTGGTGAAGCATATGATAAAGTTGCTAGAATGCTCGGTGTCGGGTATCCTGGTGGACCTCAGTTAGATAAACTCGCGCATCAAGGCTTAGATACGTATCAATTACCAAGGCCATATGTAGATGATCACGGATTAAACTTTAGTTTTTCTGGATTAAAAAGTGCTGTAGCGAATTTACATGGAAAACTAAAATCTACAATCCATATCGAAAATATGGCAGCATCATTTCAAGCATCTGTTTTAGATGTACTGATGCATAAACTCCTAAAAGCAACAGACATGTATGAAGTCAATCAAATCATAGTGGTTGGTGGTGTTGCAGCAAACAAAGGGCTTAGAAAAAGAATCCATGAAACCTTTGATACGTATGATATCGTCATCCCCCCGCTTGATTATTGTACAGATAATGCAGTGATGATTGCTGCAGCAGCCTATCATCGATATCGGTTAAATCCAACATTTAAAAATTATATATTAGGCGGTCAAGCTTCACTTGAACTTAAATAGGAGAAAATAATATGTTTAAATGGTTATTCAAAAATTTGATTTTACCCTTATTAATATTACTTGCAATACCAGTGACATTGATTGCATTGATATATAAACCAATGGATAATCCACTTGCATCTTTAGAAGAAACTGAGCAAATCAGTGTTCTTACAAGAATTGATGCTTCAGTAGAAGCTTTTTTAGCTGATGAAACCGGAGAACTTCCAGTTACAATCTCGATGTCAGAAGATGAAATTAATGCGTTATTGCTTTCGGTGTTACAAGACCAAAATAGCGAATATTTAAATTCAGCTTCTTATGTATTCGAAGAACAACTTTTTGGATATGCAGGGTCTTGGGTAGAGCTTGAAGATGATGTGTTAAGTGTCATTTCAAAAGCAGATATATTTATTCCTTTGGGAGAAGACTCGTTCACATATCAAACGGCGTTAACGTTAAGTTTTTCTATCGATATAAATCTAGATACGATTACGCTTGAGTTCGAATCATTAAAACTTGGAAACTTAGGTCTACTGTGGATTTATAACATCGCTAATTCAGCAATGGAAGCCATCGCAGACGTCAATATTGAAAATACCATCAATGATTTGTTTGAAGGGTATGGTACATTTGATTCAGAAAATCTTTCAGTCGTCATTGATGTAAAAGATTTGCTCTTAACACTTGTAGGTGCTGACGAAGCAACGAGTGAACTTTTTGAACAAGCAATGGTATTTATTGCTTCAGCTGAGCTTGTTGATGTTGGTCCAGTTGAAGATGCTTTTGAACTGAATGTTCACCTTGAAAAACTAAGACTTGAAGAACCAATTGAATCATTTGATCCAGCGCTCATTCCTGCTGGTGCAACCGAGTTTCAAGCAATCTTTTCAGAATTGTTTGATCCATATGTGATTATGGGATCAATTATTGAATCTTCACTTAATACAGATACAGTGCTTCCATATGTCGATTTAAGTGAAACGAGACTCAATCAAATCGTTGGTTACGTATTATCTAGTTCAATTGTCGATGGTATGTTATATAAACTCGATGTGAGTGGTTATCACATTCATATTGACGTCCCTGTGATTCAAATGAACGATGCAATGTCTATCATTGTGCCCATTCAAGTTGAAAATGAAGGGCAAATGTTTGACACTGCAATTATTATAAGTGTATCCCCTGAATTAAGTGGATCAGATTTATTATTCCAATTTACGAGTATTCAATTAGGAACAATCGTCATCGATGAAACACTCATTGAAAGTGGTCTCGCATTCGTTTCTAGTGATTTTATTGATGGAAATTCGATTAAAATTAAAAGTATTGATACACTCTTTGGTGTCGAAGGTGTTTCTCTAGAAACTGTACGTGTGGTCGGTGACGCACTCAGAGTTTCCGTCAATGCGAGTGAAGCATTAGACACAACTGTCATTGCTGAAACAGTCAATGATGTATTAGACACTTTATCAACGGATGAAAACATTCCTGAATCTGTGAGTGTTGCTGCTGAAGAAGTGATAAATGCTGCACTTAGTGGTGATGAAGCAGCCGTTACAGAAGCTGTAGACACACTTATCGAAACCTTTGACACACTCACAGAAGAAGAACAAACCGCATTATCTGAAACCGTATTATCAATTATCGAAACATCCGATCTATCATTAGATGAAATTTTTGGACTACTTCCAGAATAGAGGTTATATATGCATGACATTCCGTCAAACTTTATAAAGACAATTATGGAAAATGATTTATCGTCAAAAAAACATGACGACATTATTACGAGATTTCCGCCAGAGCCTAATGGGTTTTTACATATTGGTCACGCGAGAGCAATTGTAACCAATTTTGAACTTGCAAAACATTTTGGAGGTAAAACAAATCTTAGATTTGACGACACCAATCCTGAAAAAGAAGATGATATTTTCGTTCAAAATATTATTCAAGATATTCGGTGGTTAGGTTATGTGCCTCACGACATCATATATGCTTCTGATTATTTTGAAGAGATGTATGACCGTGCGATGTTGCTTGTTAAAAAAGGATTAGCTTATGTTGATGAATCAACACCTGAAGCGATCAGAGACATGAGAGGGTCAACAGGTATTCCTGGAAAACCATCACCTTATCGTGACAGACCCACTCAAGAAAACATTGCCTTGTTTGAAGCGATGAAAAATGGTGAAAAAAAAGAGGGTAGTTGTGTCTTAAGAGCAAAAATAGATATGACAAGCCCTAACATGAACATGAGAGATCCTGTCATATATAGAATTTCATTTGATCACCATCATCATCGTGGAAATGATTGGTGTATTTTTCCTATGTATGATTTTGCTCATCCACTTGAAGATGCGATTGAAGGCATTACACATTCATTATGCTCGTTAGAATTTGAAGATCACCGTCCACTCTATGATTGGGTCGTGTTACATTGTGAGATGCCTAAAGTACCGAGACAAATCGAATTCGGTCGCTTAAATATTGAAAATACAGTCATGAGTAAAAGATATTTAAGAGCGTTAGTTGAAGAAGGCAAAGTTACTGGTTGGGATGATCCAAGAATGCCAACCCTTAAAGGTCTAAAAAGAAGAGGATACACACCAGAAGCTATTAAATCATTTATATTAAACGCAGGGCTTTCAAAAATAAATTCAACAATAGAAAGTAATATGCTAGATGCTGCATTAAGAGATGATCTTAATGTTTCTGCACCTCGTTTAATGGCAGTTAAACAACCAATTAAAGTTGTGATTACAAACTATCCAAAAGATCAAGTAGAATATTTAGAAGTTGAACTTCATCAAGATAAACCAGAATTAGGAACGAGAAAGATTTCTTTTTCTAACGAGTTATATATCGAAAAAGATGATTTTTTAGAAGAAAAGCCTAATAAAAAATATAAAAGATTATACTTAGGTGGAGAAGTAAGACTATTCCACGCATATTTCATTAAAGCGAATCAAGTGTTTTATAAAGATAACGGTGAGATTGACTACATTGAAGCCACGTATGATCCAGCAACAAAAAGTGGAACGGATTTCAATGAAAGAAAACCTAATGGTACCATTCATTTTGTTGATGCAAAAGAAGGGTTAAAAGCAACCTTTAACATCTTTAGTCCGATGATTTTAGATGAAGATGAAGGAGACTTCTTAGAAAAATTCAAAGAAGATTCATGGCAAACAGAAAAAGGATTTGTTGAACCCTTTGTAAAAACAATGAACCCTGGTGATAAATGTCAATTTAAACGTTTAGGGTTTTATACAATAGACGCGTTATCAACACCCGAACATATTCAAATTAATGAAATCGTAACATTAAAAGGATCGAAGTAATACATGGATTATTTACAGTCTCTAAACCAACAACAATTTAATGCGGTGACTCACGATGTGGGTCCTGTCTTTGTTGTAGCAGGGGCTGGATCAGGTAAAACAAGAACCCTAACAATGCGTATTGCATACTTAATAGAACAAGGACATGATCCAGAAAGAATTCTCGCAGTAACGTTTACAAATAAAGCAGCACGTGAAATGAAAGAACGTGTCGTGAATTTAGTTGGACCTTCAGGGATTGGCGTGTGGATGTATACATTTCATGCGTTTGGACTGCAAATTCTTAGAAGACATATATCATTGCTTCCTTACGGGTATCGTCCAACATTTTCAGTTATTGATGAAGATGACGGCAAAAAGATTATTAAAGAATGCATCAAAGCATTAAATCTTGATAGTAAAGATTATTCAGTGAAAACATTGAAGGGGCTTATTTCTAGATATAAGACACAGCGTTTAGAAGCGTTTGAGTTCAACGAAGAAGAAGTGATATATCTAGAATATCAAAGACGATTAAGAGATGAGCAACTACTAGATTTTGATGATCTTATTTTGTACACGCAAGAACTACTAAAAACCAATCAAGAACTTCGTGAATATTATCAAATGTATTTTGAACATATACTGGTTGATGAATTTCAAGATACAGACGTTATTCAGTATGATATCTTGCATATGCTTGGAATAAAACATAAACATGTTTTTGTTGTAGGAGATCCCGATCAGTCGATTTATACATTTAGAGGGTCATTTTATGGAAATAATTTAAAGTTTATTCAAGACTTTAAAGCAAATAAAGTCGTTCTTGACCAAAATTATCGTTCAACGAATAAAATATTAGAAGCAGCCAACAGACTTATTAATCATAATAAGAACAGACCAGCAACAAAAAATCTAATCTCTGAACTTGGACCAGGACAAGAAGTGATATATTTTAATGCACCGAATGATTACCGCGAGACCTTTTATGTCATCAATGAAATATCAAGGTTGCAATCAGAAGGTTATCCGCTTCATGAAATTGCTGTATTATACCGCAACAATGCGCTTTCACGTATTTTTGAAGATGCACTCATCAAACAAGGTATACCATACATTATTTATGGCGGTTTATCTTTTTATGAACGTAAAGAAATAAAAGATGCACTAGCGTATGTTAGAGTCGTCTTGGATCCGATTCAATCTTTTTATTTAAAACGAATCGTCAATACACCAAGACGCGGGATAGGAAATGTGTCTATACAAAAACTTGAGGCATTTGCAAGACAAGAAGGGTTATCTTTATATGATGCCATTGATGATGCACCAATTACTGGAAAGTCAAAACAGGCATTACTAGATTTCAAAACAACGATACAAGCCATGCAAGCAAAAATAGATGAAGCGAAACGCTTGGATGAAGTGTTATCTATCATTTTAGACGTTTCAGGCTATGTTAATATGTTAAAAGAGGATCAAGATGAAGCTTCAGATGATCGAATTTTAAACTTAAGAGAGCTTGTTTCAGTATTTAAAAGAAGCGAAACCTTTTATGAAGGAAGTTTATATCAAAAATTATCTCAATTACTTGATCAAATTGCACTATATACAGATTTAGATAAATCGCAAAATCAAGAGGATGCTGTTGTTTTATCAACTGTACACCAAGTAAAAGGGTTAGAGTTTAGCGCTGTGTTTATGGTCGTCATGGAAGAGTCCATTTTCCCAAGTGATTTTTCAACAATGATGCCAAATGAAATGGAAGAAGAAAGACGCGTATGCTATGTTGGGATGACGCGTGCGAAAAGAAGACTGTATATGTCATCTTCAAGACAAAGAATGGTATATGGTCAAATGAAAATGAACTTCACGTCAAGATTTATTAAAGAAACAAAACGTACAAGACTAGATACACCGGATGAAGAGATGTCATCATCATATTTATCCAAAGGCGATAAGGTCATCCATAATATTTTTGGTGAAGGTGTGGTTGTAAGCATGGATGAAGATATTGCAACCATTGCATTTCCAATGCCTCACGGTATTAAAAAGATATTAGAATCACATCCAGGATTAAAGAAAAAAGGGTTTAAAAATTAGTAAATTTAATAGTCACCTCTAAGATAGATTGAGGTGATATCATGTTAAATGAAAAACAAAAGGAAGCGGTCTTCAATCAAGACCGTTTTGTTTTTTTATATGCTGGTGCAGGGACTGGAAAAACAACGGTGATGATTGAAAAAATCAAATACCTCATTCAAATAGGGTATGCCCCATCGTCTATTTTAGGCTTAACGTTTACAAAGGAAGCTGCCGCACAAATGAGGTCAAGACTTAATTTAGAAAACGTCTCTATTGAGACATTTCACGCATGGTCTTATCATCATGTTAAACATATGCAACTCATTCCCGAGGACGCACCTTTTTCATTAAAGTATTTGTTGAAGGTGAGTCAATATAAAAATAAACATCGCACATCTAAACTTCCATTTGTCTTTCATAAATACACAAGATATTTACTTAGAAATGATTATATAGATTATGATGATTTACTCATTAAAGCGATTAATGAAAAAGGCTTTCATAAAACATATTCATTTATTCTTATTGATGAATTTCAAGATACCAATTACTTGCAAATTCAGCTTTTATTATCGTTGATTAGAAAGCATACAAGTGTATTTGCTGTGGGTGATCCCGACCAATCCATTTATAGATTTAGAGGTGCAGTCCCTAACGTAGTGGATCAATTTATACAAATATTTGATGCAAAAACGCTATTTTTAACACACAATTACCGATCACATACATACATTATTGAATTAGCTAATTATTTAATGTCTCATGATAAGTTAAGAGTCAATAAAACTTTAACATCAACCTCTCAACGTCAAGGAACATTACAATTTAAGTCATTTAAAACTGTCTTAGAGGAGACAGCTTATCTTTGTGATTATATAAAAATGAAGAGACATAATATTGCAATTTTATGTAGAACACATCGAAGGGTATTTAAAATTAAACAAATGCTGCATGATGAATTCATGTTTTATGAGACTAAACGAATTCAAATTTTAACCATTCATCAATCAAAAGGATTAGAATTTGATCATGTGATTATCGTTGGTTTAGAACAAGAAACCATCCCAGGAATTAATATATGGAACAAAGAACAACTCAATGAGGAAAGAAGGCTACTATTCGTTGCAATAACAAGAGCCAAGATATCACTATTGATGACGTATGTTCATACGCACGGGAACCCCTCACAATTTTTACCTGAATTGAACCTAAAGACCTCATGAATTGCCTTAAAAATGGTATAATGGAGTGTAGGTGACTTTATGGATGCATTGAGTAGAATTAAATATTTAAGAGAGCAAATAGAAGCTGCAAACTTAGCATATCATACCGAAGATCAGCCAATTATGACGGACCATCAATATGATATGTATTTAAGAGAACTTGTATCGCTTGAATCTGAATATCCGCAATATGACGATCCTTTTTCTCCATCTAAAAAAATCGGTGGAGATGTTCTTTCATCATTTTCTAAAGTGACACATGAAGTCCCTATGATGTCATTATCTAATGTGTTTAATAAAGAAGAACTTGAAAAGTTTCATGAAAGAATTATTGAAAAAACAGAAGTCACGTATGTTTCAGAGTTAAAAATTGATGGACTCGCGGTGTCATTGTTATATATAGATGGTGTCTTTACCAGAGCAGCAACAAGAGGTAACGGGACTGTTGGTGAAGATGTTACAAGCAACGTGAAAACAATCAAAAGTCTTCCTTTAAAGCTATCTAAACCTGTAACGATAGAAGTTCGTGGTGAAATATTTATGCCACATAAAAG
>JBMTKL010000005.1:0-19616 GCA_049439405.1 Acholeplasmataceae bacterium
AAGCGGGTTACCAGCACCTTTTTGGATATTCGCTGCTTTTTTTAATAAGTCGCTTGCTGGTGGTGTTTTTGTAACAAAACTAAACGTACGGTCATCATACACGGTAATGACGACAGGAATTTTATATCCCATTTGGTCTCTTGTGGCATCATTAAATTGTGAACAAAACTGTGGAATGTTCACTTGTGCTTGACCAAGTGCTGGGCCAACTGGTGGCGCAGGTGTTGCTTTACCGGCATCAATTTGTAGCTTAAGTTGTCTCACTGCTTTTTTAGCCATGAACACATCCTCCTTCTTTTACATAAGTATGTGGTACGACGCAAGTCTGCCACTATGGTGTGTTTACACATGCGAAACAATATTATCACTAATATGTCCCATTGTCAACTAATTATTATACTTCTATAATTTTCACTTCGTGTGCATCTACCTCTGTTGGGGTTGCACGTCCAAATAAGTCTATATCTACAACGACTTTTGCTTGATCATTATCAACTGCAGAAACCCTCCCTTTAATGCCTTGATAAGCTCCAGATAAGATTTCAACTTCTTTATCGAGTAATTGATCATATTTTGGTTTACTGATGACACCAATTTTGAGTAAAATCTGTTTGATTTCTTCAGGTGCTAGTGGCACTGGTTTTGTACCTCCACCAGATGATCCTAAAAAGCCTGTGACTCGAGGTGTATTTCTTACGACAAACCAGGATTCATCTGACACAATCATCTCGACAAACACATAACCTGGAAAAAGTTGTTTTATTTTCTCTTTTTCCTTACCCTTTTCTTTTTTCTCAATAATCGTCTCTTCAGGTACAATGACGCGAAAGATATAATCATTCATACCCATGGAATCAACACGGCGTTCTAAGTCAGCTTTGACCGCATTTTCATACCCTGAATATGTTTGGATAATATACCAACGCTTTTGACTCATAGAATACCACCTAAAAGTCTTAGGATGAGCAAGTTATAAATTAAAATAACAAACGTAATGATGAATAAAAATAATAGAGTACGAACAGCATTATCAATAAATTTAGGTCGATTCGGCCATACAATTTTCTTGATTTCAGGAATTGCTGGAATGAAAAATGGATAAATTACTAAAATCAATCCGAAAATTGATATAACTAATAATACCCATGCAAAAATTGTCCCATTAGGTTCAGTACCTAAAATTGGAAAATTTGGGTTGATTTGTAGTAATGAATTACCACTAATGATCATCAATGCAAGTCCTGCTGAAATAACAGCGAGTACACCTAAAAGTAAATTCTCCCAACGATATTCTTTAGAGAGTACTTCCAGTAACTTTGATTTTTCTTCAACATTTTTTTCTTTTATTGCCATGTTGAGTCTCCTTATTTAGTTTCTTTGTGCAGTGTGTGTGAATTACAATGTTTACAAAACTTCTTTATCTCAAGTCTTGTTGTTGCCGTTGTTGACTTATCGACTTGATAATTACGATTGTGACAAATCGTACACACTAATATGATTTTTTTTCGCATTAAAAAACCACTCCTGTGGTCATCGTAAACGTATTTTAACACGCATTCAGTAGATAGTCAACATTATTGTGTTATCGTCTTGACTTTAATTGTTGTCTTACTCTATAGATCAAATTATATACTTGTTTAGCAGTTAAATTTTCTGCAGTTGCAATTGCTTTTACTGATTGACCTTTTGAGAAGTATAAATCATAGATTTTTTGTTCTTTAGGATGATTCAAAACAACTACCTCTTCTTCGATGATAGTCGGCGCTTGTAAATCTTTAAAAAAAGATTCTTCAGACAATAAAAGTTTTGGTAATTTTTTCTTTAAATAGTATAGCTGTCTTCTTAATATAAGCTCATAATATCTAGTAAATGACTTTTGGTGTCGTTCTCTAAAAGTCACTGCAGCTTTATGTAACATTAAAATGCTTTCTTGATAAAAATCTTCGACTTCTTTGCTTTCAAGGTGGAGTGTATGAATAATTTTCCAAATAAAACGATGATATTTCAAAACCAAGAATTCGAATGCTTGTTCATCTTGGTATGTTTGAAATAAATATATGAGTTCGTAATCATTCATCACATAACGCATCTTATTGAGTCATTTCATACATGAGTAATGCCGCGGCTACGCTGACATTTAACGATTCCATGTGTCCTTTCATTGGTATTTTTACAAATTGATCACATTTCTTCTTGACAAGTGGACGAAGACCACTACCTTCGTTCCCCATGATCATCGCAACTTTCCCAGGATACTTACGCGCTCTGTAAGAAATCGAGGCACTCATATCGGTACCTATAATTTCGAATCCTGCTAATTTCAAATCATCTATTCCTTTCAATAATTGTGGAGTAACAGCGACTTTTATATGTTCAATACCACCACTAGAAACTTTTGCGACTGTGGCATTAAGTGGTACTTGCTGCTTCACGCTCATGACGACTGCATCAATTCCTGATGCTGCAGCAGTTCTTAATATTGCCCCTAAATTGTGCGGATCTTCTATTGAATCTAATACCAACAATTTTTCCACACTCTCGTTGATAAGTGTGGTTAAGTCATAGACTTGATAATCTTCAACTTCCGCGACAACGCCTTGATGATTCGCTTGTAGTGATAAATTATGAAGCTGTTCTTTCGATTGATGAATCACGTCAACATCAAATTTTTTTAACATACTCAAAAATGAAACATCTTTCATTGTTGTGTCTACATACAATTTATAAAATTTTCTATTGTTGTACAACGCTTCTTTAACAACATTTTTTCCGTAAATTAACATACTTCACCTATCACATCTATTTTAATTTAATTTTTGCTTATTTAAACCTTAAATTTTATTCAATTCATAAAAAAAGCGCATGACGCGCTTTTTAAGCTAGTTTATCTAAAAAGTTAGAGATTAATTGTTTAATCCATTTCACGCTATTACTCATCACATACATCATTGGATAAGACGCTTGAAATAGTGTTGTGAGTAGCAATATTTGACCCACAGTCATTTTTTCAACTGGATAAAAGTCTATCGTACGTAATGGCGCGTAACCAAAGAAACTTGGGATGAAAAGAATCGCGAGGAAAAATGATGTCACCATAATCGAATACATCACTAATCTCGTACGATTAAATGGTAGCGATAATCTGAGCAACACCAAGAGAGAAGTAAATGTAGCTGTCAGAATAATCGCTGTAGAAACTTGAGTTTCATTCGTGTAAGCTATGCCATCAATCATTGTTGTTTTAAATAATGCACCTTCAAAAGCATAGATGATGAGACTATTAAACATAACGACTAAAGCTCCTGGCAATGCTTTCTTAATGACATTCGCCAAGAAATTACCTTCAACACGTTTATTGTTTGATTCTAAAGCAAGGATAAGAGAAGGGATACCAATCACTAAATAATCAATGAGTATGAGTTGACTCGGTTTGATTGGATAAATCTCACCGCGTAATAAAGCAATGATCACTAAAAGTAACGTGAAAATGTTTTTCGTCAAAAACAGAATTGCTACTTTTTGAACGTTGTTAATAACTCTTCTACCCTCTGTTACTACTTTTGGCATTGATGAAAAATTAGAATCTAATAATACTAGATGCGACACATTCCTTGCTGCCTCTGAACCTGATGCCATAGCAATTGATGTATCTGCTTCTTTCAACGCTAAAATATCATTGACACCATCACCTGTCATTGCAACAGTATGACCATTATTTTTGAGTGATTCAATAAGCAATTTCTTTTGGCCCGGAGACACTCTACCAAAAATAGTATATCTCCCTGCAGCTCTAACAACTTCTTTTTCAGACATTCCCTCTAAAGATATATATTGTTCGGCGTTTTCAATACCAACGCGTTGTGCTATTTTAGATACGGTTGTAGGATTATCACCAGATATCACTTTCACGTGTACGCCGTTATCCTTAAAATATTGAATTGTATCCATTGCATCTGGTCTAACCGTATCTTCAATCATAATTAAAGACATCGGAATCAGTTTCTTAAAAGTATACTCGTCAGTAATTGGCTCGTCAGTAAATGCCACACAAAGTACTCTATAGCCCTCTTTAGCGTTTTGATCTACCAAAGCTTTAACTTTAGTTGGATAATCATTTTTAAGTACGTATTCGGGAGCCCCTAACACAAAGGTACCATATCGTTCAAATTCAACAGCTGAAAACTTTCTTGCACTTGAAAATGGAATCTTATTTTTGTGTCTAATTCTTTTTGCTACACCAAAACGATCCGCCAATGCTTGCGATGTTAAATTTGGATCATTCAATGCATTAATCATCCCTGATACAATATTTTTCAAACTGAGTTTAGGGTGAGAATCTAATTCTATTGTTGATTGTACTGTCATCGTTCCGTCGGTAAGCGTACCGGTTTTATCCAAACATAACATATCAACTCTCGCGAGCATTTCAATACAGTAAAGTTCTTGGACAAGCGTATTATTTTGAGCAAGTCTAATAACACCAACAGCTAATGCCATCGATGTCAACAAGAATAATCCTGATGGAATAATTCCAATCATTGCTCCTGTCGTCCCTAAAACGACCTGTTCATATGTCTCGCCATTTCTATAAATTGCTAAATAAACCAATGTTCCTGCAATGGGTAAAATAATTGCAGCGACACTTCTAATTATGATCTTAAGAGAACCTAATAAATCTGAATTTGGTTTTTGGTATCTTTTTGCTTGAGACGTAAGTTTTTGTATGTAAATATCTGATCCAATCGCACTAACTTGTGCATATGTTGACCCAGATACAATATAACTTCCTGAGTATAGTGTATCTCCCTTTTTCTTGATTACTGGATCTGATTCTCCGGTAAGCAAAGCTTCATTGACTTCAACGACACCTTCACGAATCACACAGTCAGCAGCAATTTGTTTCCCGGCATTAAGATATAAAATATCGTCAATGACAACGTTACTTACTGATATTTCATATTCACTACCATCTCTAATGACGATTGCAGTTGGTGCTGAAAGTAATGATAATTTATCAATCGTCTTTTTTGCCCGTATTTCTTGAATAATACCGATTGTTATATTTGCTGTCACGGCACCTAAGAATAAGAAATTAGGAAAAGCTGCTTGAACCGAAAGTAGCCACACTGCTATAGAAAAATTTAAGAAGTTGAAAAATGTTACGATGTTAGAGAAAATAATATTTGAGATGCTTTTTGTTGAACCCGTAGATAAATCATTATTAAGTCCCGCAATTAAGCGTGCCTCTACATCATCATTTTTAAGTCCTTGTTTAACTTCAGGATTATATCTTTCGACAACAACATCCTCTTTCGCTTTGACGACTTCATCAGGATTAAAGTCTTGAATATCTTTTTCAATGACACGATCAATACTTAAAGGATCTCCTTGCATTTGCACGAGATCTTCTTTAATGACGATTTTAGGGCCTTTTTGTTCCGATTTCTTCGATTCATTAGGCTTCAATTGTGTTTTTTTTGCCGTTGTTTCAGCCATCGAAATGATTCCTTTTCATAAAGTTTCATGATTATTATATCATACAATTTTTAAAGTGAAAAGTCTTATAAATAGCCTTTTTTCATTAATTTATTTCTTAATTCATCTGCTAATTCATAGAACTTATCGTTTCTTGCTTGTTTCCAATTATTTAGAATTTGAACATCTTCATCAGATATTGACTTTAAAATGTTCATGCCTAGCAAGTGAAACTGCCAAATAATAGAATTTACTAAAATGGCTTTATCTTTAGAAATACCAGTTTTATTCAGTTGCTTCATTAATTGATAAATGTATGTAATAAGATTAGGCGTATCGAAGTCTTTAGATAAAATATCTAATGTATTTTGTCGAATGTCTTCATCAATCGTGGATGTTTTTATGTCTTCGGTTTGTAATTCAAGTGAAGACATGTTTAATGATTTTGATATGCTTTTATATTTTTTAATGTATTCTTCCAACAATTTTTGAGAATAGTTAATAGGTTGTCTGTAGTGATGCGCCAAAATAAGCATTCTAAAGGCAAATAAATCTTCTTTATCTAAATCTTTAACTAAAATGCTGTTACCAAGTGACTTACTCATTTTCTCAGCATTTAAGTCAAGGCGACCATTGTGCATCCAGTATTTCGCTAATCCACGGTCATCGTGTGCTTGGGCATGTGCACGTTCATTTTCATGATGCGGAAACTTTAAGTCACTCCCACCACCATGTATATCAATCATTTCACCAAAAATAACATGATTCATTACAGCACATTCAGTATGCCATCCAGGTCTTCCTGGTCCCCAAGGAGATTCAAAATTTAATCCGTCAGTTGTTTTTTTCCATATTGAAAAATCACTTGGATTCTCTTTTTCTTGATCAAGTTCTACGCGTACTGCAGATGCTAATTGATCTTGCCTTTGTTTTGATAACACACCATAATCTTTTACCTTTTGTACTCTAAAATAAACACCTTCTTTAGTTTCGTATGCATAGCCATTATCTATCAATGTTTCTATATATTGAATCATCGATTGTATAAATTCAGTCGCTTTTGGCATTTGATCTGGTAAATCACTACCCAGCATGGCTGTAATCTTCAAATATGCATCAATATATGTCTCCGTGAGTGATGCTTCAGAGGTATTTAATATTTTCGCTTTTTCAATAATTTTGTCGTCAACATCAGTGATGTTTGATACCATATTCACTTCATAACCAAAAGCAGTGAGGATTTTTTTAACGGTATCAAAAACGATGACTGGCCGTGCGTTACCGATATGGATGTGATCGTATACGGTAGGTCCGCACACATACATGTTAACCTTACCAGGGTGTATCGACTCAAATCTTTCTATGGATTGAGTTAACGTATTATAAATGTTGAGTTGAGGTTTCATAGACTTGTTTCCTTAATCCTTCTAAAATTTTAAACATTGCATATGTATCTTGTCTACAATATTCGGTGAGATGTTCAAATGTTAATCTCTTTTGTAATTCATCCATCGATGGCATTTTAGCAAATTGAGTGAGTGCTTCAGTACCATTCTGTACATCTAAGTCTTTGTATGAGATATTCGTGAATACCGGAAGTATTTTCTTAATTGAAAAAGAACCGTCCATAGAAGGTGCATAAAAATTAAACCCTTCTATGTCGTCAAACTCTAAAGCTTGATGTAGTTTTTTACTTCCTTTAAGGAAAAGTTTTAAATCAATAATTCTATCTCTTATGTTTAATAACTTTTCCGTATACTTTGGAAAGATCTCTGCTAATTCTTCTAATCTTGATTTCTCAAATTGTTCATGATAAACCATCACAGAACCATTATCATCTTTAATGACTTCGCATAAGTACGCTGCCAGACGTTCTCTGTGATCATCATGACTATCTGCTAAATATTGTGTATGGTCTTTGATTAAATCACATACGCCTGACGTTTTTTCAATATGAACAGAAAATTGAAATAGTGATTGCATATAAGGCTTCTCACCTTGATATCTAGGTAGTGGACACGGGAAACTTTCAAAATCTAAATGATACAAAGGATATCGAATATCTTCTATAAAAGCTTTAATCCTTTGATGATTGATAAATGCTTTATTTGTATCAATCACTCGTCTTTGTATTTGATTAACTTCTCGGTTCAAATAGCTTATAGGTACATCTCTCATATGAACTTTGCCATCATTTAAAAAATCATACAATGACACTTTATCTTGTCCATCACTAAAACCGTACTGTCTATTTATGTATGAAAAAATATCATGTTCTTTTGGTAGATGTGCATGACATATGTCATAAAAAGGACATTGTCTTACATCTTTTCTTTGACAATGCTTGCCGAGTGAAACAGGACCTGCATAATTTTGATTTAATCTTTGAACCACTTTATCCATATCTTGATACATCATTGGAAGCATATATTCAACAAGTGCTGTCACATCAAGCAGAGATATAATATCATCTGAATACACTGGTTTCCCCATATTCATGGTTCCATCAAAACGATACTCAGAGTTTAAGACCGCCAAATAAGCCTTGACTTTCTTATGATTGTTTGGAAATTTTCTTTTATATATCGCAAACTGATAGGCAATATCGTAGACATATCTTCCTTCTTTTTCAAGTCTATGAGTCAATTTATTTAACTGAGTAAGGTAAGTCTTTGTTCGCGACTGGTAAGGTAGTACATGACATAACAAAACCCCCTGTGCATCTCTTTCAAACACAGGGTTTTTTTCTTTATTATTGTTCGTATATTTCATATCAAGATACTTTTTATCTGTTGTTGCTTTCACTTCAATGAGACGTATCGTGTCGTCATCTTCTTGAAAAGCATCTAAAAACGCATAAAATTCATAGCCTTGATATTCAATAGACATTCTTTTTTGATTTCTAGTTTCTAAACTGTATGTGACTTGACCTGAAAACTTATTTGAGATGACTTGACCTGCGATGATTTCTAACTCTGAATAATATGGCATCATCACTTCCATTTGTTCTGATACATTATGAATAGGATCATCATCACCGTAAGCGTGCTTAATCTCATCAGCAAGCGCTGATGTTTTTGAGCGGTTTTCTAAAGATATTAGTGCTTCAAGATCGTCATCACCTGTAAAATCAACAACAGCATCGAGTTGATGTTGATAGGTTTCATACAATCCAGCAAATCGATCACATCTCATGAGGTGCATGAAAAGTGTTTTTGAAACTTTCAATTGAACTGCCCCCTTATTCGGTAATTGCAGCAAGTACCTCTAATAAATATTCATTCGTAATAATGCCTTCATATGAAGTCACTACTTGTAATGTGTCATCAACTACATTATTCCCGTTTAATGTAACAATCATATCTTGAAGTGTATATGCTTCTAATGTTCCTGTATATTTTGCAACACCTTCAGAAATGAGGATGTTCGCGTTATTGTTAATCGTTGCAGTCACTATCGATCCAACGACAAAGACGCCATATGGTGTATCATAAGTATTTATGCCACCCGCTAATCCACCAATGCGAATGTATTTAGACACATTCGTTTCAACGAATTCTTCTGCGTAGTTAAGAGAAACATTGACATCGGCATATACATTATTAAAACCTCTATTGATGACACCAAATAATCCACCAACAAACACTGAATATGTTCCTTCATGTCCTTCATTTGGATTAAAATTCAATGCATCTACACTAACAGAACCTTCGTAATATAAACCATATGCTAACCCTTCTGATGTTGATGCGGGATCAACATCACCGAATAGTCCACCAACATAAATATTAAATGAACGTTCTGAATTCGTAGACTCAATCGCATTGAGTGAAAAATTTACATCGCAATCTACATCTAATTGTCTTAGTTCTGCAGATTCATAGACATATCCCACTGCACCACCTAATCTTACCGTTGCATAAGAAGAAGCTTCTAAAATAACGTATGAGTTATCAACGCTAATGTTTTCGAATGTTCCACGTGCTTCACCTACAATACCACCTACATAAGCATATGTTGCAGATGCTGTGGATATATAGATGTTTGAGTTTGTGATTGAAATGTTTTCAATAGTAGATAGACTACTTGATTGATACCCTACGAGCAATCCGGTTTTTGTTGAAGAACTTGTAATAATCGGCTGTTCAGATGTACCAATTTGAACATTATCTAAATTTAAATTTTTAATCGTTGCAGAAGATACATACCCAAACACACCATTATATAACCTTGATTCTGTAATCGTAATATTTGATAACGTAAACCCTTGACCGTCAAATGATCCTGTAAATGATGATGTAAACGGAGTCACAAATACTTCGCCACTAAAATCTAAATCATTCATTAAAACATAATCACCTGCGCGGTTTTCGTTCATCGCCTTGAATTCTTCTACTGTTCTAATTTCTAAGTCAGTGTCTGCGAGTGTAGTAAATGAAAAAGTTCCTACTGTTACTGAAGAGCGTCCTACCGTTGCAACCACTTCTATCGTGTATGCAGTATCTGGATTTAAAAACGTAAACGGTAAAACTGATGCATCTTCAGCAGATGCATAGCTTTTTGGGCCTGAGATCGTGGCACCGTTAGCATCCAGCAATTCTACGACGATATTACCTGTAATTTCTGAAGAAGCATCATTAATCGTTAAATACACCGTCACGGAATCCGTTTGAAGTGTATCTTCAGCAATGCTAAATTCAGCAGTGATATTTGTATTGTTTTGTTCTCCACAGCTTGCCAAAAACAAAACTATAGAAATGATAAATAATCCTTTTAATAACTGTTTCATAAGTCACCTCTAAGTCGATCGATTGTATGTGTGAGTCGATCAATTACTGTATTTTTTGATAATAACGCGAGCATATCAGGTAAACTAGGCCCATGGGTTTCTGCTGTCGTCGCAATTCTGAGTCCCATATATAACGGTTTACCTTTAACGCCCAATTGCACTGAAATATCTTTGATCGCTTGTTTGATGTGTTCGGGAGTAAATTCAATTGCTTTGATGTGTGATCGAAAAGCTTCAATTAATGAAAGGCTATTGTTTTCTTTTAGAAAGACCAGCATCTCATTATCTAAGACGAATCGTCCATTGAAAAACTCGTGATATAGTTCTACAATTTCTTGTAAATAGTGCATTCTTTCCTGGAATACTGTCACAAGCTGTGTCAACCATTCATCAGATATAATATTGATATGTGCTTCTTCTAAATATGGTTTTACTTTTTCTTTAAGCGTTTCTAAATCTAATTTTTTTATATACCTGCTATTAATAAACTTTAATTTATCTCTATCAAACATTGATGGCGCTTTAACAAATCGACTTCCATCAAAGTATTCAAAAAATTGCTCTTTTGATAATATCTCTTTTTCAACTGGAGGGGACCAGCCAAGCAAAGCAATAAAATTAAACATTGCTTCAGGTAAATATCCTAATTTTTTATATTCAGAGATAAATTGAATGACATTTTCATCTCTTTTGGATAATTTTTTCTTTTGTTCATTGACAATGATTGTCATGTGTCCAAATGTTGGAGGTGTCCATCCGAATGCTTCATAAACCATTAATTGTTTAGGCGTATTCGTAATGTGTTCTTCACCTCTCATGACATGAGAAGTTTGCATATGATAATCATCAATAGCTACGGCGAAATTATATGTCGGAATACCGTTTTCTTTAACCATAATCCAATCTTCAACTTCTTTACTATCAAAAGATAACGTTCCACGAACCATATCATCAAATTGATAGACCGTGTTTTTAGGCACTTTAAATCTTATCGCACCATTGTCTTCTTTATAAGCAAGTCCTCTTGTCAAAAGATCTTCACTATATTTTTGATAAAGCGATAATCTTTCTAACTGTCTATAGGGTCCAAAAGATCCGCCATGAACAGGTGATTCATCAATATCAATGCCTAGCCATTGCAATAACTCAAGTTGTGATTGTTCTCCGCCTTCAACATTACGTTTGGTATCGGTATCTTCAATTCTAACAATGAAATCACCTTTGTAATGTCTGGCATACAAATAGTTAAAAAGCGCACTACGTGCGTTCCCTATATGTAACAATCCAGTTGGACTTGGTGCATATCTTACTCTAACTTTGCTCATGTTTCACCTAAAATGTCTAAATCTTCTCAATATTATTGCTTGCTAAGTATTTATCAACCTGTCTTCGGTTAGTAAACCGAACTGTTTTATGCTGATGTGTTTGTCTTAATGTTTTCATTAATTGCTTAGAATCTTTTTTTCTACCATCCCATAAAATCCACTTAATGAAGCTTGGATCAAGTTTTTCAGGATTCCCATCTGCCATGGTATCTCTTTGTCTCTTGCGATATTTAAAATATCTTTTAACCGCGCCATACAAACATTTAAAACGATTAAAATCAAAGATAAACAATTGATTTGCCACTTCATATCTTTCTGTCGCGAGATAACGATACGTACCATCAATGATCCAATCTTTTTGAATCATAAATTCACGTATTTTTTCTTCTGTTTTTTTTTTATCATTAACGACCATCCCTGGAGAGAAATAAATGGTATCAATGTGTAACACAGGTATACCATAATGTTTTGCTAGTCGCTTTGAAAATGTGGACTTGCCACTTGCGGAATATCCAATAATTGATATTTTCATTGAACCCTCCATGAAAATAAAGAGGACACGAGGCCCTCTAGATTCGTTAACGTTTTGAGAATTGTGGTGCGCGTCTTGCTGCCTTTAAACCATATTTCTTACGTTCTTTAGAACGAGGATCGCGAGTAATTAGACCCGCTGGTTTAAGTGTCTTACGGAAATCAGGATTAACTTCAAGAAGTGCTCTTGTGATTCCTAGTCGAATCGCACCCGCTTGACCTGTAATTCCTCCTCCATGAACATTGACTGTGATGTCATATTTACCATCTGTTTCTGTGAGTACAAGTGGCTGTGACACATCCAGTCTCGTTGCTGCTGAGGGTATGTAATCGTCGAACTCACGTCCATTGATTAAAAATTTTCCGCTTCCGCTTGTTAGAATGACTCGTGCAACACTGCTCTTGCGACGGCCAGTTCCTAAAAATTGATTTGACATACTATACCTCTAATCTTTCTGGTTGTTGCGCTTCATGTTTGTGTTCAGTACCTGCATAGACAAATAATTTTTTTGCCATCGCACGACCAAGTTTTGTATGTGGTAACATACCTTGAATTGCTTTTTCAACCATACGTGTTGGGAATCTCTCCATCGTTTCTTTAGCAGTGCGTGATGTTAAACCGCCACTATATCCTGAATGTTTATAGTAGAGTTTTTGATCCCATTTTTTACCCGTTAATTTAATTTTTTCTGCGTTAATGACGATCACATAGTCACCTGAATCTACATGAGGAGTGTAGGTTGGTTTATGCTTGCCTTTAAGCACTGACGCCACTTCAGTCGCTAAACGACCTAATGTTTTGTCTTCAGCATCAACGACAAACCATTTTCTTGTGATGGTTTGGTTGTTTGCCATAAATGTTTTCATAATATATACCTCTTCCTTATTTTATAATAAGGGGCTAAGGTGGAAATAATGTACCTTTTAAATAATACTATATGATGGTGTAAATGTCAACATAAACACCATAATTATGTGATAGTTTTTCGTAAGAAATTTCCGTATACTCCACGGACTGGTGTCGATACGATAAAAGCGCCTGGATCTGCTTGTTTAATGATCCTCATTAATGTCGCAAATTCATATCTCGAAATCACTACATAAATCATTTGTTTAACATTACCAGAATATGCACCTTTCACGTCGACAATCGTAGCACCTCTAAATATATCCTTTAAAATTGACGATGTGATCTCATCGGCCTTTTCACTGATGATATTCACATTAATATGTTGATAACTTGTATGAATTAAGTCTAATCCTATCGTAGATGCAATAATTCTCACAATCGTATATGAAAGGATGACACCGCCTAAAACAATTTCTCCACTTGGTGCAACTTCTCCACCAACAATCAACGCACCTAAAGTAGCAACCGTTAAATTAATGATTAGAGATATAAATCCTACTGATTTTCCCGATTTTGAAGAAACAAATTGTGCAACAATGTCTAGACCACCAGTTGATGCGCCGTATCTAAGTGCACCTCCTGCACCAATACCAATGAGTAATCCACCAAGACTCGCTGATGCAAATACATGTTCAAGCATATTTAATCCAAAGTCAATTTGTGGAATTGCTGTAAGCAATACTGTTTGAAGAAGTACCGAAATTAAACTATATAAAGTGAATCGATGAGATACACCAAACCAACCGATAATCAAGATTGGAATATTCATAATTAAGTTTAGTGTTGCTAAAAATGCAGCACCTGTCACTTGTCCAAAAAAAACAAATAAAGTATCCCTAATTAGCTGTGAAATCCCTAGGACACCGCCTGTATAAAGTGGTACAACGGAAGATTCAATAAACCAAACAACACCAACAGCATAGATTGCTGTAAATACTATTACGGCAAAAACGCGCGTCGTTTCTAATTGAAACGATGATTTAAGATGCTTCATGTCGATCTAATAAAATCTCCTGTAATTTTTCTTCTTGTTTGTATCGTTCAAATAATACAAAAGGTTTTTCAACTAGGCGATCGGTCATCACACCAAACGTTTGAAGTGATTCGAAACTTTGTTCTGTTTTCCCTAATTGTTTAAAAATATTTTCAGCTGTTTCTGGAATAAAAGGTTGAAGCAGCTCAGCCACATAACGAATGGTTTCCATCAAGTGATAAAGTACGTGATCAAGTCTATCTTGCTTAGATTCATCTTTAAAGAGAACCCAAGGTTCGTTTGCATCGATATATTTGTTGGCTTGTCTTGCTAAATCAACCACAACTTCTAATGCATCAGATACTTTTAATGATTCCATAAGTTGTTTCATTGTTGGCAACGCAGCTTCTGCGATTGTTGAAATGTTAACCTCGGATTGTTCCTTGAGAATCACTTTTTTTAATTGACCTTCGCGATATTTATTAATCATCCCAATGGTTCGGTTTACTAAATTTCCAATCGTATTAGATAAATCTGAATTATTTCTCTCAATAATAAGTTCATAGGTAATATTGCCATCTTGGGCATATGGAATTTCATGAAGGACATAATATCTTATAATATCCACACTAAAATATCTCACCAAATCATCCGTATACATGACGTTGCCTTTAGATTTACTCATTTTTCCTTTATTCACGAGAATCCAAGGGTGTCCAAATACTTGCTTGGGGAGTGGAAGATCTAATGCCATCAATATGATTGGCCAATAAATGGTATGAAACCTTAATATATCTTTTCCAATTAAATGAACATCTGCTGGCCAAAATGTATCCATATCTAAAGATGTTTTAGTAGGATCATAATTTAATCCTGTAATATAGTTTGAAAGTGCATCTATCCAAACATAAATCACATGATTTGGATCTGATTCTACTGGGATTCCCCACTTAAAAGATGTCCTAGAAATCGATAAATCTGGAAGCGGATCTTTCAAGAAATTATTTAACATTTCATTTCTTCTTGATTCTGGTTCAATGAATGATGGATTATGTTTGATATGAGAGACTAGTCGTTCTTGATATTTACTCATTTTAAAGAAATAAACATCTTCTTCCATCCAGACCAAAGTATCTCCCTGTGGCCCTTTTCCGTCAACAATATCCTTATCTAATATATATGCTTCTTCAGAAACAGAATACCAACCTTTATATTGTCCTAAATAAATATCACCTTGTTTTAAAAGCTTATCAAAGATATGTTGGACCGATGTCTTATGAAATGCATCAGTTGTTCTAACGAAACGGTCATATGAAACATTTACACAGCGATAAATGTTTTTGATTTCATCACTAATCTGATCGACATATTGTTGTGTATCAACACCTTTTTCGTTGGCTTTTTGTTCAATTTTCATCCCGTGTTCATCTGTTCCAGTTTGAAAATAGACATCAAACCCATCTAATCTTTTAAAACGAGCAATAGCATCTGCTAAAATTGCTTCATAAACATTTCCAATATGTGGTATTGCTGAAGCATATGCGATTGCGGTAGATATGTAATATGGTTTTTTATTCATTTGAATCCTCTTTTCTGACCTTGATCAATTGATAGACGTCTCTCTTAGAAACTTGAAATAACGCCGCAACTTTTTTCATTGCATCTTTATCAGATAATCCTTGATCGATATATGCATCATACTCTTTAATAGCATCTTCGTTAAACGTTTTTACTGGTTTGACAAATCCTTCTACTACTATAGCATATTCACCTTTTGTCTGTATATCATTTTCCTCAATCTCTTGAAGTGTTGTATAGGTGAATGTTTCAAACTTCTTCGTAAGCTCTCTAGCGAATGTTACACGCCTATTTCCAAAAATCTTAAGCATGGTTTGTGTCGTGTCAAATACACGATTTGGCGACTCATAAAACACAAGTGTCATGTCAAATTGGCTTAAAGATTCTAACGTTTTTTCTTTTGCGATTTTTTTCTTTGGTAAAAATCCGTGAAAATAAAACGGATGCGTAGACATACCCGATGCAACGAGTGCACTTAATAATGCACTAGCTCCACCTATTGGGATGACTCTAATGTCTTCATTAATGCAAGCGTTAATAAGTGGAAATCCAGGGTCAGATATTAAAGGTGTTCCCGCATCAGATACAAGTGCAATCGCTTGTCCTTGTCTTAACCTTGTTAATACACCCATAGTTTTTTCATTTTCATTATATTGATGAAATGTTTCATACGGTGATTCAATACGGTAGTAGTCTAACAATTTCTTAGTTACTCTTGTATCTTCACATAAGATTAAATCAACATGTTTTAAAACATGAATTGCTCTATACGAAATATCTTCTAAGTGCCCGATTGGAGTTGAAACAACATATAACGCTTTACTAATAATCTTTTCCACTATTTACCAACAATCTTTGAGATTCTTTCTCTAACATCTTTTTCTTTGTAGACTTCGCGAATGAGTGCCTGCTTCACATCATCTTTAATATGAAATCTTGACCTAATCATTTCCAAAAATTCATGTTCTGTAGTGTTATATATCTCTTCAGAAAGAGATATTCTAATCAAGTTCAAATAGACGATACGTTGTATTTTATTATCCAATACATCAAAAAATTGTATGGTTTCTTCTAAGGAGTCACTTCTTTCAAAATGATATTCAGCAATAATATTATCTCCAACTTCTGCTAACATCATATTAAGCAGTCTAGTTTCTAAATCAGATGGATTACCATCGACAAAAACCATATGTAATGCTAAATCCAAAAACTTTAATTTTTCTTTTCTATTCAGTGTTGAAAGAAGCATACGCATCTCCTTCATATATTTTTTTGAGTGATTCTGTCATGATTTGTTTCGATTCGTATAAAATGAGTGGTTCTAAAATCTTAATCCCAACATTTGCATCTTTAACCATTTTGATTAAAACTAAATGAGCAAATTCAGTTTGATACGGATGAACAAATTGGATCTCTTTAATGATTAGTTTGTGTTTTTGGCTTAGCATCATTAACTCTTGAAGTCTATCTGGACGATAACTCATGTAAAAAACACCCTTTGTTCTAAGACTCCTAGAAGCGACTTCTAAGAGCGTTTCTAATGTGAGATGAACCTCGTGTCTTGCAATTTTTCTTGATTCAATTGTACTCAAAGGAATATCTTTTGTTACCTTAAAATAAGGAGGATTTGAAACAATCATATCTGCGTGATGAATGGTTAACAATTTAATGTCTTGTTCCAAGGCTTCAAGTTGATGATCTAACTGATTGTATTCAATATTTCTATTCGCAAGTTCAATGAATGACTTTTGAATGTCAAATCCTGTAATATTTGCATCAGTTTTTAATGCTAAATAGAACATTAAAACACCTTGACCGGTCCCAAAATCATATATCTTTTTTATCTTTTTCGGAACATTTTTTATGAAATTCGCTAATAAAATACTGTCTAAATTATATTTATGTCCTTCTTGTTGATCTATGGCAAACGGTGTGCCTACGAGAGGTGTTTTCATTCTTGAGTTGGTATGCCTACCCATTGAATATAGCCATCAAGATGTTTTAATTTGTCTTTTTTTGATAGATAATTAATATCGATCACTTTACCAAGACCGTATTCACTTTCTAGATCGCTACCAAGCTTCGGCATCTGTTTCATTTCAATTCTTGCATGATATGTTTCTGATAAGCGCTTAACAAGTTCTCTAAAATCAACGCGTTGTTCGGAATCAAATTCAACTAATATATGTGTCTCATCAAAGGATAGATGTACTCGAATCACGCTCATATTTAATGCCAATTCAAGCGCCTGTTTCTTAACATAACTCATGATTTGATCAACCTCTTCATTGAATGAATCATTTTTCTTCTTGAAGTGTCTAAGTGAATATTATAGCGATTTTCATACAGTGTTTGTTGTAGCATATATAGAATATCATCGAGAACATCTGTGTTTATGTGTTGCATTATGTCTTCTATAGATGTTTCGATAACAGAAAATGTCATCAATTGTTCTTTTTTAATGTCTAGTAATAAGCGATATAAAATTTTAACTAAATATTCAAAAAAACTACCATTTTCAGAAAACACCTTTGTCTTTTCAAGTAACCATTGTTCAAATACATCTTTAGAATGGACTTGCTTCGGAAAAGTTTCAATGAATTGTACGAGTTCATCAATTTCTTGATATTCACAAAGTGATTCTGCAACACTTAAATCTCTAGTAATTTCAGCAATGATGCTTTTTTTACTATCTGGAATTTCTAATGTCGTGAGATGATCCACAACATCTTCTTTATTTAAATATGGCATTTTTAAAAGTTGAGCACGTGATAAGATCGTATCTAAAATCGATTGTGGTTTATCTGTTGTTAATAATCCAATGGTTTTATTGCTTAGCGGTTCTTCTAAAAATTTAAGTAATGCATTAGACGATTGTACGTTCATGGTTTCAATATCATCAATGACATATATGCGTTTACCTTCACTCAATGATGTTTTAGAAAATTCTTCTTGTAATGCAACAATTTGTTGTTTTTTTATCATGGTATTTTCTGCTTCAATCCAATAAAGTTGACTGGATTCTTGAGCTGCTAACTTTGTCTCAAAAGAGTGATGATTAAGTTGCTGAATGATGCTCAAAAGGAGCTGGTCACGTCGTTCCCCTTGTGGACCAACAATCAAATATAGATGTGATACTTTGTTTTGGTCGATGGAATTCTCAAAAAACTTCAAGATGTCCATTATATTTCTCTTTCCAAAATTTTTATGATTTGTGAAATCACGTCTTTTAATGATTGATGACCATCAATGACCATCACACGATTTGGATATAGTGCAGCAATACGTAAGTATCCTTCTCTTACTTTTTTGTGAAAATCAATGGTCTCTTGATCTAAACGGTCGTACTTATCTCTTTTTTGAATTCTAGCAATACCTATTTCTGGATCAACGTCGATGTAAAATGTTAATTTTGGCAAGTGTTGCATCGCATAATCATTAATTTTTTTAATGTATTCAAATCCTAACCCTCTTGCATGTCCTTGATAAGCAAATGAACTATCAATATAGCGATCACATAAGACAATGTCTTTTTCCTTAAATGCAGGAATTAAAATATCATCTAAATGTTGCGCTCTTGCTGCAGCATAAAGTAAGGCTTCCGTTTGATAAGACATGCCTATATGATCCGGATTCAATACAAGACTTCTAATGGCCTCAGCGATAAAAGACCCGCCTGGTTCTCTTGAAACAATCATGGTTTTTGTTTGATTAAAATGCTTAAAAACCTCATCAATAATTGAGGTCTTTCCTGAACCTTCTCCACCTTCAAATGTAATAAACATACATGTATCCTCTCACTTCATTATATCAATGAAACACTTATTTGTAATAAACTTTTTTTAAATACAACCCTTTGCCTGGTGCAGTTTTACCTGCAAGTTTTCTATCAGGTTTTTGCAAATTCTTGATGATATCATTTTTAGTCTTTTTACCTTGACCAATTTCTATCAACGTACCTACCATAGAACGCACCATATATTTTAAAAATGAATTGCCATGAAACTCAATATAAAAACTTGTAGATGTTTCATG
>JBMTKL010000006.1:0-17840 GCA_049439405.1 Acholeplasmataceae bacterium
TATAAATAATACCTTCATCGATAATGGTGAAGAAACGCTTGATCTTGTGATTACATTTGATGCTTCCTATGATTATGATGTCTGGTCAAGCGAAGTCAACGTACCTGATGAATCAGCTTTAGAAAACTATGATGTTGTTGATGCTTTTTCAATTCCTGATGTCACAAGTATTTTTCAACCATAAAAAAAGCTTTCCAATTGGAAAGCTTTTATTTTATCGATCAAATTTTACTTCAACACGACCATGAATAATTTCTTCAAGTGCAACACCTACATTTTTTTCACATGTAGCACCTTGTACTTTTAATTTCTCTTGGTCTAACATTCTTGCTACTTTAGATGCAGCGTACACTAACTTATATTTTGAGTCTATTTTCTCTAATAATTTATCAATGGATGGATGTCTTAATCCGTCTTGATTTTTATTCATGTTTATTTTCTCCTATTAATTCTTTGTATTTATGAATTGAACGTTCGGTTCTCGCATGTTCTGCTCTAATGATGGCTAATATCCTATCAGCAGCATTGTTGACATCATCGTTAACCACAATGTAATCGTATTTATAAGCTAATTTAAATTCCTTATCAGCTTTATTCATACGGATACCGATCCTGTCATCATTTTCTGTTCCTCTTGTTTGCAGGCGTTCATATAGCGCTGCTCTTGAAGGTGGCACAAGAAAAATAAATACAGCATCTTTGACTTGATTTCTAACTTTTAGTGCACCTTGAACTTCAATTTCTAACACAACTTCATGTCCTTCATCAAGTTGTTCTTCTACTTTATCAAGCGGTGTACCATAATAATTTCCAAAAAAATTCTCATATTCCAAAAATTGATTTTCTTGAATTCTTTGTTCAAATTCCTCTTTCGAAACAAAATAATAGTCCACACCATTTTGTTCACCTTCACGCATCTTTCTAGTTGTCATTGATACTGAGTAGGTAAGATCATGATGGTCCATTTCAAAGAGTGCTTTTCTAACCGTTCCTTTCCCTACACCCGAGGGTCCGGAAAGCACAATAAGTAATCCACGTTCATTTAACTTCATAATGGTCTCCTGTTGTGTCTAAAAGTTATTATATATGATATCATGTAAAGAGTAAAGGAAAATTAACAAAAAGGGTACGTTTTATGTCATTTGATGGACTGATGTTACATCATATCATTCAAGAATATCATAATCATATCATACCTTCAAAAATTGAAGGTGTATTTTTTGAGTTGCCTGATCGTTTTATTTTTCACTTATATCATGGACTAAAATACCAGCTTGTCATTGATTTGAATGCTCAAGGAAATAAAATATTTTATGAAACAACACGGTTAAAGCCCTCTAGCAATCATCCCTTTTTAAACTCTTTAAGAAAATATTTGTCAAAAGCATCTATCCAAAGAATCAAGCAGCATCGTAGTGACCGTGTACTTATATTTGATATTAAAACTTACGATGCTTTTGATGGTGTTCAATCACTAACTTTGGTTTTTGAAGCCATGGGAAAACACGCCAATTTAATACTCATCAAAGACAACGTCATTATTGATGCTTACAAAAAAGTCGTGTCCATGACTCATCGCAGTGTTTATCCTAATATTCCTTATCAGTTTTTTCCATCTGATAAAGTATCTTTTTTTGAGATGGATCAACCCTCTGATGATTCGGTTTGGATTCAACAAACATATGAAGGCATATCTCCTCAAACTGCGAAGTATCTAGCGAAAACATTTATAAGACCTCAAGATATTAAAGTCTTGCCTACCTTAATGAATCAACAAATGTTTACGTATCATCAAGAAGGTGGAATCACTTTTGAATCTTTTAATGACTTGATGAAACAAGACTTAACTACTTTTTCATCTTTTGTTCAAGAACGTCATATTGTTCACAAGGCTTTACTCAAAAAACAGCAAAAACATGGCTATTTAATCGAAGATCTCGAAGAGAAAAAACAACAGCTTCTTTTGAAAGAACAAGCAGAAAGACTACTCACCTACCCCTATCAGCAAGAAAAACATGCTTCATTATATGATATTCAATTAGATGCGACAAAAACAATCATAGAGAATGTGAATATGATGTTTGATACGTATAAAAAAGCCTCAAGATCACTTTATATCATAGAATCTCAGATTGAACTTAATTTAGGTGACATCAGTAATCTTGAACAACTTATTTTTGATTTGGATCAACACCTGATTACCCATTTAGAGGCAAAACAAATGATGATTGATCTGAATCTCATTCAAGCACACAAAAAAGAAACAAAAGCTCATAAGATCCCATACAAACATATCCACAAAGATACTTTTGAAATCTTTTATGGAACCAATGCCATTCAAAACAATCATGTCACGCATCATCTTGCAAAATCTCATGATTACTTCATGCATGTCAAAGATGCACCAGGTGCACATGTGATCTACAGAGGAGTCAAAGATGATGAAGGCTTTCAAGTTGCATTGAAACTCGCTGCATACCATTCAAAATTAAAATACAGTACTTCAATTCCAGTTAATGTCACTTTAAAAAAATACGTCAAAAAAATTCCTGGACTCTTTGGTTCGTATGTTAGGTTAACCACGTATCAAACGATATATGTTGATATTGATGATGACTTTGTTATTATGTGGGATAACGTGTAAATGTATTGGATAATCATTCATCCTATTATAAAATAGAATCGAAATTAAAGGAGGAATTATTTATGGCATATACTTTACCAGCTTTAGGGTTTGAGTTTGATGCACTTGAACCATTTTTTGATGCAAAAACAATGGAAATTCATTATACAAAGCATCACCAAGGATATGTAAACAAATTAAACGCTGCTTTAGAACAAGCTCCTGAAGTCACTCAACCACTTGAAGCGTTACTCAAAGACTTAACACTTGTTCCTGAAAGTATTCGTACTGCAGTAAGAAATAATGGTGGTGGACATTTTAATCATTCATTTTTTTGGCCACAACTCAAAGTCAATAATCAAGAAGGACCTTCTGGAGCATTATTAGAAGCACTTAGTGACGCTTTCGGATCATTTGAAGGTTTCAAAGATGCTTTCTCAAAAGCTGCAGCGACTCGGTTCGGTTCTGGTTGGGCATGGTTAATTAAAAATAACCAAGGTGCGCTTGAAGTTGTTTCAACACCAAATCAAGACACACCACTTGCAAGTGGTACACCTTTATTAGGTTTAGATGTTTGGGAACATGCTTACTATTTAAATTACCAAAACCGTCGTCCAGACTACATTTCAGCGTTCTTCTCTGTCGTAAATTGGGATGTCGTTGCTGAAAGACTTGCAAACGCTTAAAAGATTCAAGCACTTATTGATTTGAATAAGTGCTTTTTTTATATATTTTTGTTATAATAACACACAACAAACGGAGGCTTACAATGTGGAATTTAAATGATTTATATGAAGGATTTAATGAAAAATACCAACAAGACATTCAAACCTTAAAGTCTCACATGGAGGCATTTAAATCTTTTATTGAAACAAAAGATAACCAAGATGTGCAAACATTTTTAGAAACGTATTTGTTAAAGGAAGAACACATAACGAAACTTGTTCGTACCCTATATGCTTTTGCAAGTTTAAAATATTCAAGTAATGTCAATGATCCTGAACCTTTAGGATATATGGCAACACTTGACAATGTGTTGAAGTCAGTGACAAAAGAAAATGTTTTAATGACGCGATACATTGCAAATTGTGATATCGAATCACTATCTGAGCAAAGCGAAATCATCAAAAAGTATGCATATAATTTAAACCGAACAAAAGCATCTGCAACGTATTTACTCAGTGAATCTGAAGAAACATTAGTTGCTAAATTTCAGGAAGTCGCTAGCGATTCATGGAGACGTCTTCAACAAATGCTTACTTCAAATCTGAAAGTTCCTTTCAGAGACAAAACAATCACACTCAGTGAAGTTAGAAATTTAGCGTATGAAGCGGATCCGGCTAAAAGAAAAGACGCTTATGAAGCTGAATTAAAGGCTCTTGAAACAATTGACGATCCTATTGCTTTAGCCATTACAAACATCAAAAGACAAGTTAATATGATGAATGGCTTTAGAGGATATCAATCGCCACTTGAACCAACACTTAGAAGCAGTAAAATGACACAAGCAACCTTAGATGCATTAATCCAAGCGATGGAGAGTTATCGTCCAGCATTTGCAAATTATTTAAAAGCAAAAGCCGAATATCTCGGTCATCAAGATGGTTTACCTTTTTATGATTTATTTGCGCCTGTAGGTCATGGTTCTAAAACATTCACTTATGAAGAAGCAAAACAACTTGTGTTAGATGCTTTTTATGGATTTAGTGACCGACTTGGAAATTTTGCAAAACGTGCATTTGATGAAGAATGGATTGATGTGGAACCAAGAAAAGGTAAAGTTGGTGGTGCATTTTGTTCTAACCAACCTCAAATTGGACAATCAAGGATTTTAACAAACTTCACAGGTTCATTATCCGATGTTTTGACGCTCGCTCATGAACTTGGTCATGGATTTCATGGTGATATTATCAAAGATAATGATCCTCTCCATTGGTCTTATCCAATGCCACTTGCAGAAACGGCTTCTATTTTTTGTGAAGCGATCGTCAATGATTATCTACTTAAGACCATTGATGATGATGCATTAAAGCTTAATGTTTTAGAAAATGCACTGCAAGGAGACACTCAAGTCATCATTGATATTTTGTCAAGATTTTATTTTGAAACAAACTTATTTCAAGAAGCAACAAAACCTGTTCAAGCTTCGGAACTTAAAAGCATGATGCTCAATGCTCAAGACAAAGCTTATCAAGATGGTTTACATAAAGATATCAAACATCCTTATATGTGGTTGATGAAACCACATTATTACAGTGCAGGATTAAATTTTTATAATTTCCCATATGCGTTTGGCTTGTTATTTGGGAAAGGATTATTTGCCATGTATAAAAAAGATCCATCATCCTTTACAGAAGATTATGAAACATTACTTGCATACACGACAAAAGCTGATGTCGAAGATGTCGCTAAAACGATGAATATTGATGTCACACAACAAGCATTTTGGGATGCATCATTAAAAATGGTCGAATCTGATTTACTTGAAGTGATTGACTTATTTAAAAAAACAAAGGACGCATAAGCGTCCTTTTTCTTTACTCTGTTGTTTCAATGACTGCATAATCTCCATCTTCACGTCTGTATAAGACATGGGTTTGATGGGTTTTATCATCTAAGTATACAAAGAAATCATGATCGAGTCTTTCCATGTGTTCAATAGCATCTTCTACATTCATGGGTTTAAGTTCAATTTTTTTATTTTTAACAAGTTGTGCTGCAAGCATTTCTTTTTCTAATACATCTACGGGTTTTTGATCTTCATTAAAAGTATGATTAGATTTCATCTTTTTACGTTCTAGTTTAGTTTTATATTTTTTAATTTGTTCAATTAACTTGTCAGATACTAAATCAATGGCGGCGTACATATCTTTATCTTTAACTTCAGCACGAAGCATCACGTGACTTGCTGTCAACGTTACTTCGGCTTTATGAAAGTTAGGATACACTTTCATCACCACACGAATAAGTTGAATATCTTCATTCATGAATTTATCGACTTTACTAAGCTTTTTCTCCACATAAGCTTGAATACTAGGGGTTGCTACAAAACCATTTTTACCAATTATGTCAAATGTCATATGTGTCACTCCTTTTATGTTTTTGTTCAAAATTTAATATCATGACTGGCCAGTTAAGTTGTGAGAAAAGGTGTAACATATGAAACGCTATCGCTTCATATTGAATGTATACAAATGGATGTTGCTGTGTTAATAACCATGTGATCATGCTCACTTCAACATGATTATATGCATAACTTGGAAAATACCCATCATAGTTAACATGAATGAGATGAATCAAATGACGTTCATTTGGAATCACACTTACATCAATCAAACAAGGATGTTTTTCAAAACACCTTTGACAAAGATAATCGATGTGATGAATTTTTGTATCCGTCCAATGCCGAAACAAAGACTGATATTGATGACATCCAATACATCTCATGAAACGCTCCCTAATTTATATTAGTGCGATTTAATGATTTTCCTCTTTATATTGTGCGACAATTTTAGGAATGAGTTGTTGTGGGACTTCATCATAACGAATAAACTCACGTGTAAATGATCCAGAACCTTGTGTCATTGCTTTTAAATCGATTGCATAAGAAACGATTTCAGATTCAGGTACTTCACAATCAATAATTTGTGAGCCATCTGCTTGTGGGTCCATACCAATCACTCGACCGCGACGCTTGTTCATATCACCCATTACGTCACCGACAAATTTTTCTTTGACAAACACTTCTAATTTAACAATCGGTTCTAATATCGTTGGTTGTGCTTCTTTACAAGCGTTTTTAAATGCTAATCCAGCAGCTAATTTAAATGATAATTCATTCGAGTCAACTGCATGATATGACCCATCATAAAGTGTTGCTTTTACATTAATCACTGGAAAACCCGCAAGTAGACCGTGTTCAAAGGTTTCAATTAACCCTTTCTCAACCGCAGGGAAATAGTTTTTAGGGACTGCACCACCAAACACTTCTTCTGCAAATTCGAAGAGTTCTTGTGATGGTTCAAACCGCATCCATACATGACCAAATTGTCCGGCACCACCAGATTGTTTTTTGTGTTTACCTTCTGCTTCAACACGTTTTTTAATTGTTTCACGATATACAATCTTTTGTTCTTCAATATCGACATCAACTTTAAACATCGTCTTCATACGGTCTAAAACGTAATGAAGATGCGTCATTCCTTGGCCACCTAAAAGCAGTTGTTTCGTTTCTTTATTTCTTAAAATTTGGAATGTCGGATCTTCTAAGTTTAATCGGTGAAGTGCACCAGAAATTTTATCTTCATCATTTTTATTTTTTGGATGAACTGCAATATAAATGACTGGATTTGGAACTTCTACAGGGGTAAGTTGAGCTGGATGTTTCGCATCACTCACTGTCATCCCAGTTTCAAGTCCATCGACTTTAGACACAGTACAAATATCACCCGCATGGAATGTTTCAACACTAATTTGAGTTTTACCCATTAAGGTGAATACATTACTTACTTTTCTTTGCTCATCAATTGGTGAAATGACAACCTCTTGACCTGCATGTAGTGATCCAGAAACGATTTTTAAGTAATTGATTGTCCCTAAAAATGGATCAACTGTAGATTTAAATACATAGGCCTGTAATGGTTCATCTTCAACTGTTTTAACTTCAATTTCACCATTTTTTGTCATTGCTTTGAGTGGTTCTAATTCATTCGGTGCTGGTAAATAGTCAAAAAGCATATCAATCATAGTACGAATACCAATGGCTTTTGTTGCACTACCTACAAGCACTGGTGTTAATTCACCATTAACAACACCTGTATGTAATCCATTTTTAACTTCTTCTTCAGATAGTGTTTCACCAGAAAAGAATTTTTCTAGTAACTCTTCTGATGTTTCTGCGACACTTTCAAGCATCATATCGTGTAATTCATTAACTTTTGGTAATTTTTCTTCCCAAATGTCAGCATCTTTTGATTCTTTACCATCATAAATTTTAGCTCGCATGGTTACGATATTGACAAAACCTTCAAAGTTTTCTTCTTTCCCGATTGGATAACAGAAAGGCACTGCACGTTTTCCAAGTTTTTCACGGATTTCTTCTAATAATTCTTCAAATTTAATATTTTCTTTATCCATCTTGTTAAGATAAATAATAGCAGGTATATGTCTTTTACGTATTTCATTCCATACACGTTCCGTCCCGACCTCAACACCTTTCGATGCATCAATAACAATTACTGCACCTTTAACTACAGATAACGCTTGATAAAGATCTCCAACAAATTCATCAGAACCTGGAACATCTAAAAAATTAAATTTATGATCATGAAATTCCGTAGGAATTAAAGACATAGATAAACTTGATAATTTGTTTTGTTCTTCTAATAAAAAATCAGAGACTGTTGATTTCTTCTCAACTTCTCCTTGTTTTTCGATGGCACCAGAAACATATAAAATTGCTTCTGCCATCGTCGTCTTGCCTGAACCCTGATGTCCTAAAATAGCAACATTACGTATGTTGCTCGTTAAATACTCTTTCATGCGAGCCTCCTGTGTAATCGTTTACATTATATACATATTATAGCATATTTTTTTTGATATATCATACTACTTTATAAAAATGATATAATAGTTGTGGTGAATTAATATGAAAAATAAACCCGTTATTAAAGCAATCGAATGGTATCAGAAAAATATATCAGCCAATACACCTCCTAGATGTCGGCATACACCGACGTGTTCAGCTTATGCAAAAACTGCATATGAACGATTTAATTTTTTTAAAGCAACTTTTTTATCCACTAAACGAGTTCTCACATGCAATCCTTTATTTAAACCAAAATATGATCCTGTTCCTGAAAAAAAGAAACGTCAAAAATAACGTTTCTTTTTTTTACCCATAAACATTTCTTGATCTGCGCATTATAGTTTAAAATCAACAAGAAGGATTTTAGACAAAGAAAAACACTTACTCATTGCCATGTTGTTTATCATTGAAGATATCGTCCCTTGGGATTAAACGTAAATACGATCAAAGATGAACCTACTACTGTTGCAGAATATACATTAGAAGAGATGCTCGTTTTAGCCTTGAAGATGAATGGAATGCTTATGTTACTTATGAAGCAATCATCGAAACTTATGGTGAGTTTCGACCATTCACAAAATTCATTTTTGCAGAAGCAACTCATGCTGCATTATTAATGCCATTATTCGAAACCTACGGCATTGAATTACCAACAATGCCAAGTGTTGAGGAGTCGTAGTCCTATCTTATTTAGAAGAAGCCTTTGCTTTGGTGTTGATCTGAAATCGCAAACATTGCTTTATACGAATCATTTTTATTACATGCCGTTCCTGAAGATATTACCGCAGTGTTTGAACAACTCATATATGGATCTGTTCATCATTTAACTGCATTTGAACGTGCACTTGCGCGTGAAACAGGCGATAATATTTGCGATGGACTAGGACGCCAAGTACCTAATGAATCAAATATTATAGGTAAAAAAGGTCCACAATTTAAAGGGGAAAATATATAAGTTTTTATCACAATTTCATCACAATCTCTAAAAGAAAAACACCTCATTTGAGGTGTTTTTTGATCTTAATACGCTCTTGCAAATAACACTTCATATTGTGCTCGTTTCCCAGTAACAGGACATATCCCTAAAGTTTCTGGTTGTTCGAACGGGATAATACGTGCTGTTGCTTGTGTGTCTGCTTTAATAATCGATTCTGCATCTGGATGCACTTGCATCGACACATAACCACCAGCTTTAATGTATGTTTTGAATGTTTCGTAAGTATTTGCATGATATGTATGGTTATCTACGTACGCTTCAGCACGTTGTAGCATCGCTTCATGAATATGATGAAGTAATGGTTTGATTGTTTCCACGACATCATCTTTTGGAACCGTCAATTTTTCTCGATTATATCTTTTCGCAAGCGTAACGACGCCTTGTTCTAAATCTCTAGGACCAATTTCTATACGAACAGGGACACCTTTCATTTCGTGTTCTGCAAACTTCCAACCAGGAGATTTGTCTCTGTCATCGAGCATCACTCTAAAATCTTTTGACAGTGCTTCATAGTATGTTTGTGCCAAAGATAAGACATCTTCATTACTAGAAATAGGTACAATCACGACTTGAGTAGGTGCGACATAAGGTGGTAAAACAAGTCCATCATTATCACCATGCACCATAATAATCGCACCTAATAATCTTGTTGATACACCCCATGAGGTTTGATAGACATGCGACAACTTGTTTTCTTTATCCGTAAACGTAATATTAAATGCTTCTGCAAACCCTTGTCCAAAATAGTGCGTTGTTCCTGATTGTAACGCTTGACCATCTGGCATTAATGCTTCTATTGAATACGTATCAATCGCACCAGCGAATTTTTCTTTTTCAGTCTTTTTACCCGTCACAAAAGGAACAGCGAGTAATTCTTTTCCTAGGCGTTGATAAATTTCAAGCATATCAAGTGTTTCTTTGACTGCTTCTTCTTCAGTCGCATGTGCCGTATGACCTTCTTGCCACAAGAATTCTTTTCCTCTTAGAAATGGACGTGTTGTTTTTTCCCAACGCACGACACTACACCATTGATTATATTTCTTAGGTAAGTCTCTATGTGACTGAATCACTTGTGCATAATGTGTACAAAATAACGTTTCAGAGGTCGGTCTAATAATGAGTCTTTCAGCAAGATCTTCTGATCCAGATGTGGTGACCATGGCTGTTTCAGGTGCAAATCCTTCTACATGATCCTTTTCTTTTTGGAATAAAGACTCAGGGATGAGCAGTGGTAAATACACGTTATCATGACCTGTCTCTTTAAATTTTTGATTTAAATATTGTTGAATGTTTTCCCATAATGCATAGCCATATGGTCTATATATAATAAATCCTTTGACATCACTATAGCTCATAAGTTCAGCTTTAACGCATACATCAGTATACCACTGAGCGAAATCAACATCTTGAGATGTAATACTTGATACAAATTTTTTAGTCATAAATATCCTCTACTTTAATGGTCTTTCCATCTTCAAACTTAACTTTTCTTAATTTATATAAATGTCCTAAAGCACGTTTAAATGCTTTTTTACTCATGTCAAAATATTTAGCGATGGTTTCAGGACTACTCGTAGCATCTAAAGGTAGTGTTCCATGTGTCTCTACATAAGTATAAATGAGATCCGCATCATCTAATCTTTTCATTTCCTTCTGAGGAGACATGGATCCTGAATAACCTTTTTCAGAATGATAAATAATTTTTACTTGAACGCGTTCACCTACTTTAGGCTTTAGGTCATATTGACTTTCATGGACATAAACATGAACGAGATGATCAGTGACCAGTTTAATTCCACCTACTGTATATTTATAAACGATTGCTTCAACGTTTGAACCCATATCTAACTCAATATGTTTTGTTGGTGGTTCTAATAAACTTACAAATAAACGGTTTTTAAATCTCAATGAAACATATAATTGATCATCAACATCTGGCCAAAGCGATTGCTCAAGCGGTAGTTCATCTGCTGAAAGCAAGACATCTTTATTGATCCCTAAGTTTAGAAACACACCTAATTTAGGATGTCTCGAGACAACTGTCAACCATCCACTTTGATTGAGTGTCAACAATGGTTTAGCCATTGTTGCAGCCATTCTTTTGTGTGCATCGATGTAGACAAATGCATCGATCAATGTACCCACTTCAATGTCATGCGCTTCTTTTTCATGTAAAAATAGCTCATCATCATGATTGGTTAACATGTAACCTATTGGAGTTTTTCGATCGACTTTAAATTGATATATTTTTCCAGGACATAATGCCATAAAATCACCGTTTCTATTGTATCATAGATATAAAAAAAGTGGGATATACCCACTTTAATATTGTTAAACTTCAAGTGCTTCGGTTACTTCTTCGTAACGCTTTGTCATTAACTTTTTGAAATAAAATTCAAGCGGTTGAATATTTTTTTCAATTTTAAATATTTCTAATAAATCAATATACGTATCTTTATCGGTAACTGGAATTGAGATTGGTAAATATCCAGCTTTCATTAAATAATAATTTAAGATAAGTCTTGCAAGTCGACCATTGGCATCTAAAAATGGATGGATTTTAGCGATACCTGCATGTGCGAATACTGCCTGATCAATCGGATGTTTGTATGATTCTTCTTCAATCTGTCTAAATAATTTATGCATTCTATCATACACTTTCGCATGATCTGTAGGTTGATGTGTCGACCCCATCATTTGAATGTTGACGTTTCTATACACGCCACCTTGGAAAATGCCATCAACGACCATTTCATGAATGTCTTTCATCACATCTTCATCCATGTTGATGTTTTTACTGACCATATCTACAATAAATTCAAATGCTTTGACGTGATTGAGCACTTCTTTTTGTTCTCGTTCACTATGTTCACCTAGAACTTTTTGATCAATCAGTCTTTTGACATCTTCATAAGGGATACGGTTATGTCCTTCTAAACTAATCGCGTCATACGTGTAACGAACGGTAAAATCCTTCATCACATCGTCAAGGGCTTGATCATCACGCTCTTTTAAGATGTTTTGAAGGTGGTTATGCTGTACTTCTAAAATGTCTTTCTCCATATTCAATTCTCCCGCTTTTTTTTTATTATATCAATTTATGATAGCGATTTCAATGCTTTAAAAAAAAAAGAAGGGGGATACACGCATGTATCCCCTTTTGTATCCAAAAAACTTATTGTTTAACAACATTCGCAGCTTGTGGGCCACGATCGCCATCAGAAACGTCAAATTCTACTTGGTCACCTTCTTGAAGTGTTTTGTAGCCTTCAGATTGAATAGCTGAAAAGTGTACAAACACGTCTTTGCCTTCTTCTGATGAGATAAATCCATATCCCTTATCAGAATCGAACCATTTTACAACGCCTTTCATGTGATTCTCCTTCGGTAAATCTAATGCTTTATGAAACATCTTCTTCATTATACATGATAAACCATATAATAACAATAAAAAGTGTGAAAAGAATTTATTTAAATTGACTATTAAACAAATTGGCGTAAAATCCATTTTGTTTTAGTAGACTATTATGCGTCCCAATTTCAATCATTTTACCAAAATGAATGACCATTATTAAATCTGCATCTTGAATGGTTGACAGTCTATGTGCGATGACAAATGTCGTTTTGTCTTTCATTAATTTTCGCATCGCTTGATGGATTTTAATTTCTGTTTGTGTATCTACATTGGATGTCGCTTCATCTAAAATGAGCATATTCGTTTTAGATAACATCGCTCTTGCAATGACTATGAGTTGTTTTTGACCTTTAGATAAAGTGTTCCCATCATGTTTTAAAATTGTATCATAGCCTTCATCTAATGACATAATATAATCATGGATGTGTGCAGCTTTCGCAGCTTCAATGACATCTTTTTTTGTCACATGGTCATTCCCATAGGCAATATTCTCATAAATCGATCCATAAAATACCCAAGAATCTTGCAAGATCATTGAAAAAGCTTTTCTAAGTGAATCTCTTTTAAACGATAATATAGGTTTTCCATCTAAGGAAATACCACCTTGTATTGGATCGTAAAATCTCATCAATAAATTCACAAGCGTTGTTTTTCCTGAACCTGTCGGACCTACGATTGCAACAACATCACCTTTAGGTGCTTCGACATTGATGTTTGTTAATACCTCATGTTCTTCGTCATAACTAAAACTTACATCAGAAAGCATCATATGACCACCTTCGTTATCATATGACGTTGCATTATCGATGTCTTTAACTTCTTCTTCTACATCTAACACAGAAAATACACGTTCACTCGCAGATAGTGCAGATTGAATTTCAGCAAATAGTCCTGATAGCTGATTAATTGGACCTGAAAAACGTCTAGAATAAAGCGTAAATGTCGTTAGTATTGCTAATGTCATCATATTAGAGACATACAATATACCACCAAACACCCCAACTAATGCCATGGATAAATTATTGATAAATCCAACACTTGGCATGACCGCTGTAGCATAATATCCTGCAGCATAAGATTTTTCTGAAGCTTTTTGATTAATGTCTTCAAAATCGTTGATTACAGTACTTTCTAATACATAAGATTTAACTGATTGATGACCTGTAATCATTTCTTCAGCGTACCCGTTCATTTCACCTAATTTTTGGTTTCTTTCTCTAAATCTTTTTTTCACGATCTTTGATAACACAGTTGTTAAGATAATCGCAATCGGAATGGTCACCGTGAAAATTAGAACAAGAAGCGGTGCTGTTGCAATCATAACAGATAACGAGATGGTAATGGTTAAAATTGATGTCATTAAAACAATAACATCACCAGCTAATGATTGATTAATGGTATCAATGTCATAACTCATTTTTGCGATGATATCACCTGTCTGATGATCATCAAAATATTTGATCGGTAAACGGTTTAGTTTTTCAAACAAATCTTGTCTCATCTGAAAGACAACTGATTTTGAAATATCAATCATCACTCGTGAAATAATGTAAAGTAAGGTAGCACTTAATACATAAAACACGAGCATTAAACCACCGTATAAAAAGACAAGGTCAAAATTGACACCATTTTCCATCGCTCCAATGGTTAATCCTGTTAAATATGGACCAATTAATGAAAAAGCATTGGATACTATGGTCAAAATGATTGCAAGAATCAATTTCACCTTATAGCGCATTAAATAATCCCAAAGTCTTTTATATACATAGGTTTTATTTTGGACTTTAGTCGTTTTCTTTTCTTTTGGAGGAGATAAATATCGCATCATGATATCACCCCTAACTGATGTGTTGCAATCGCTAGATAATCTTTTGATGTTTTCATTAATGTGTCATGCGTCCCAGAAGCAATGACCTGACCTTGATCAATCATGATGATATGATCACAAGACTTTAATGATGCGACACGCTGTGCAATAATAATTTTCGTTACATCAGAATAATTAATATTCAATGCTTCTCTTAATTTCTGATCGGTTTCATAATCAAGTGCTGAACTTGCATCATCTAAAATTAAAATACTAGGATTTGATGCTAGTGCTCTTGAAATTAATATCCGTTGTTTTTGTCCACCAGAGACATTAGTACCACCTGTTGTAAGCATATCTTCTACTGATTTTTCACGGTCAAAAACAAATGTTGCTTGCGCTGTTTGTATCGCTTTATAATCGATATCACCTTCATGTGTTAAGTTCACATTATATTTAATGGTATCGTGAAAAATCATATCGTTTTGCATAACAAAACCAATATGTTTTCTGAGTTCTTTTTTATTCATGGTTTTTATGTCTTTACCAAAGACATTGATGTGTCCTTCATCAACATCATAAAATCTCATCAAAATGTTAGCAATGGTTGATTTACCTGATCCAGTTGCCCCTATAATACCTAATGATTGTCCTTTTTTTAGTGTAAAAGACACATCTTTCAGTTGATCAGTGTGCCCAAAATATGAAAAAAAGACATGGCTAAACTGTACATGAATATCATGATTTGGATCAATTTCTGAATCACCAGCAACGAGTTCTTCATTTTCATCTAAAACTTCTTGGATTCTTTCACTTGATGCGCTTGCTCTTGATGACAAAACAAATATTCTTGTAATACCCATCATCGCATTTAAAATGATTGTAAAGTATGTTACAAATGCCATGATTGAACCAATTTCAGTCATTTGATTATTTAATCTATACGCGCCAATAATTAATACAATAACAAGTCCTATATTCATCATGATGGTCATCAAAGGATTAATAGATGCCATGACTTTGCTGGCAAATAATTCTGCATCATTTGCATCTTGATTCATCTGTTTAAATTGTTTAATTTCGTGATGATTCATCGATAATGCACGAATGACTCTTGCACCTGTGATGAATTCTCTTAATTTTCTAATCAGTTGATCCATCAGTTTCTGGGTTTTGTGGTATAAAGGAACGCCACGTTTTGATCCAAAATATACGACTGCAGTAATGAAAGGAAACATCACAAGCATTACTAAAGTTAAGACTGGATCAAGAGTAAATGATAACATAATACCACCAATAAGTAATACTGGTGCCCTTATACCAAGTCTTTGAATAATCGCTGTTGCACGGTATAAATTATATGTGTCTGTGGTCATTCTAGAAATGAGTGATGGTTTAGACAAATGATCAACTTGATGTGAAGACAAATACATCGTTGAAGAAAATAAGTCATGTCTTAATGTTTTTGCAGCCTCTGCGGCAATGTATTCACTAAATCTATTGGCAGTCACATTCATGATCCAGCCTAAAACCGCAATACCGACCATGATTGCACCCGTGTAAAAAAGCGGGATATAACTTCCACTAAGTGTCGGTATTTGATCATCTATCATATATGCAATCAAAAAAGGAATCATTAAATCTGCCATCGCAGCTAATGATTTAAGTGTTAACGCAATGGTTAATCTAATCTTATGTGGTTTCAGTAATTTTAGAATCATCTTCATAGTTGTCAACTCACTTAAATTGTGTTATTATATTGTCGCTGCCCCTATAGTTTAATGGCAAAACGCAGCAATGGTAATGCTGAAATACAAGTTCGATTCTCGTTAGGGGCACCATTTATATTTGACAAGCAAATGACACATCATTTGCTTTTTTTATGAGTTCATCTTTAACGAAATCAAGCGCAAGTGTATGTTTATACATGGCATGCATGTCTACATACTCATTAAACGCAGAATCAGTCATCTTGATATCAAAGATATAATGATTCATCATGTGAATGTGTAGTGTTTCGTCTTCATGGCGTTCATAAAATATATATAACTTACTTGCAGATTCTACTTTTTGAAAAAGTAGCAATGCATACACCAGTGTTGGTAACATCATCATATAAGCTTTTGGAATGCGTCTTTTCATGGATACTTTTAAAAGCCATTTTGGCATGACTTCTTGTTTTTGTAGATATCCTAATCTATATCCATCACATACATATTGAAGTAACAAATAATCACTTCTTTTTTGTATGTGTGACACTTGATTTAAATATGTCTCAGCTTTATGATACAAATACAAAGCAGTCTTTTGGTCATATCCTTGTTGTCTACCTAACTGCATGAGAATGAGTAAAACATATTCTGGATGTTTTTTTAAATGACTAAAAGCTTTTAAATCTCCAATAATCATCCCTTGATGTATCAAAAATGACCGTGTAAACATTACTGTAAAAGTAATAGTCCAAAACATCACATATATCATCAAGAGTTGTGTATGCATAAATACTAATATGATTGTGATGAACATCCAAATATAAGTCACAATCGGTGCTGTCAATAAACTTATCCTAAATTTATTTGAGGTTTTATAAAAACTTTCATCAGAATGTATTTCAAACATATTAGGAATTACAATTCCACCTAAAAACAAAAGCATGGTCTTGTCGATTACAAATCTTTTGGACTTACCAAATATAAACCCTAAGACCAAAATAAATAAAGCTTTAATTTGCACACCTTGAAATATAAAAGCTATAACGTGTCCTAGCTCATGAATCGTTACAGCGACGATAAAAGATAAAATGGCTGAATAGAGGTATACTAAGATATCAAAAGAGGTGCTAAATGCACCTAATTGAACTGTATTAGACACTATCATGGTGAATGGTATACTTATCATCAATGGAAGGATAAATAGACCTAATTGTTGCAATATTTTTTTTATCTTCATATCGTTATTTTCACTTGACAACTCAGTTAGAATTTGCTATTATAAATGAGCAATCAACCAGTGGGCGTCGTATAATGGTTATTACACGTGCTTGCCAAGCATGAGATGGGGGTTCGATTCTCCTCGCCCGCTCCATTAAATCACAACAAAGACTTCGGTCTTTTTTTATTTATAGTCTTTGAATTTTTCGTAATATTGATACATCACATCGTCTTGAAAAGGAAATGCATTGTTTTGCATTTTTTCTTTTAAAATCACCATGTGATCATGTACAATTTGATCAACATCATCAGGATAATTCATCACATCCTTATGTGTTTGATATTCTTTTTTATCAAGCATACGTATTTTTTTACTCGGATACATCTTTACATCCAGGTCATAATCAATATATTTAAGTGCTTCACCATCATATACAAATGGACTTGCTAAATTACAATAATAATGAATCCCGTCTTGTTT